>JBBIIV010000019.1:0-23911 GCA_037446295.1 Nitrospirota bacterium | reverse complement strand
TTAAGTGAGTTTTTATTATTCTTGACAGAGAAAAATCGCTCAGTTTAGGTATAAAATAATCAATGAGTTATAATTGTTGCTGAATAATTGATATAACTGGTGAGGCAATGGAAATACCACGTGAAGATATCTCTAAGGCGACATGGAACAAACTTTTAAATTATCTTGCTATTACTGATGAGGCACCGCCATATCTATTTATGGATAAAGATATTCTCAGAGAGAAGGTCTTATCTATAGGAAGGAATATTGAAAATTCGAAGGTTTTTTATGCGGTAAAGGCAAATCCAGACATTGATGTGCTCAGATTTCTTAACGAACTGGGAATAGGATTCGAGATTGCTTCTGAAGGCGAATTAAGAATTTTGGCATCTCTGGGCGTCAATCCATCAAGAATCATAACGAGCAACCCTGTTAAGACCTTTAAATTTCTACAGGAAGCCTGTTCTTACGGCATAAAATATTATGCTTTTGATTCAAGGGCGGAGGCTGATAAAATAGCTAAATACGCTTCTAACAGCAGCCTATATGTGAGGCTTACTGTCTCAAATGAGGGCAGTGAGTGGCCACTTAGTAAAAAGTTTGGAGTAGAGATAGAGGATGCGTTAGAACTCCTACTATACGCAAAAGCAAATCGTCTCAATCCAACCGGGGTAACCTTTCATGTAGGTTCTCAATGCAATAACATATATAACTGGAATGCAGCGCTTGAAAAGGCGAAGGAATTATGCGATTTGGCAAGGGACAAGGGAATTAACTTAAATATTTTAAATATAGGCGGAGGTTACCCGATTTTTTATACCAAGAAGGTTATTGATATAGAAACAATTGAGAAAAGGATCAATAGCGTTATTAGGCAGAAATTTACACAAGATATGGAGATATTTATCGAGCCCGGCAGGGCTGTCGTTGGTGATGCTGGTATATTTGTAGCCACGGTAGTTGGTAAGGCAAAAAGAGGAGATGAAAACTGGCTATATATAGATGTAGGGGTTTTTAATGGGCTTATGGAAAGCATAGGGGGTATCAAGTATAAATATATAGTTGGTAGCAGGGCAGAAACCAAGAAGTGGACTATTGCAGGTCCCAGTTGTGACAGTTTTGATGTTATAGACCATGATGTAGAATTGCCCGAACCAGAAATAGGCAATCTCATGTTGATTCTCTCAACAGGCGCATATACAATATCTTATGCCTCCGAGTTTAACGGCTTTCCTATCCCAAAGACGATCTTGATTTAGTTGGATTTATTCTTGGTAATCAGCTATCCGCTTAATAACTCACGCGATTTTAAGTATTCACGTGGTTAAAGAATTGATTAGTTTTTCAATATTGTTGGAGAATAAGATGTCTGAAAAGAGAAGAGGGTATATTCAGGTTTATACTGGCAACAGCAAAGGCAAAACAACGGCTGCTCTTGGTCTTGCATTAAGAGCAATTGGAGCCGGGCATAAGGTATTCATAGCACAATTTATCAAGAAGGGAAAAACAGGCGAACATAAGGCTTTAGAGAGATTCAGCGACCTTGTAGAAATCAGACAATACGGAACTGGATTTATACGAACTGACCCCCCCCTTCCTGCTGATATTGAAGCGGCAATGAATGGATTTCGTGAGACAGAGAAACTCGTTATATCAGGTGACTACGACATGGTAATCCTTGATGAGATAAATGTCGCAATTTTTAAAAAACTCATCTCTGCAGAAGATGTCCTTAGGCTTTTAGACATGAAACCATCTCATGTAGAGGTAGTTTTAACAGGAAGATATGCAGATGAAAGGATAGTAGAAAAGGCGGACCTTGTTACCGAGATGAAAGAGATAAAACACTATTTCAATGCTGGTGTAGGCGCAAGATTAGGCATCGAACATTAATGAGAAAAAAGCAACTCCGCTCTGGATATACCACAGGCGCTTGTGCTGCCGCTTCGGCTAAAGCAGCTGCAAGGCTTTTAATCAGTTCAAAATATGACAACATTTACAAGATATCCTCAGGAATAGAACTCGTTACGATTACACTTCCTAACGGCGAGAAGGCTTCTTTCAACATCAGTAAAACAAACCTTAATTATATGGAATCAGAGTTGATTTCCGAGGCTACTACTATAAAATTTGCAGGCGATGACCCTGATGTTACTAACGGGGCAGAGATAACTGCTCAGGTGGGAGTTAAGCTATATGACTTAAAATCTGCCGCATTGCCCATAATACGCCCCTTAAATATCAACATGTATAACGAAGGCATGAACAAAATAAATATTAAAGGAGGCAGAGGCGTCGGAATCGTTACGAAGCCTGGATTACCCGTAAATGTTGGTTTCCCAGCCATCAACCCTATTCCTCAGAAGATGATAAAAGATTCAGTAACAGAGGCATTTTTGGAATACGGATTTAATATTGAGGAAATTCCTGATTTGGCTGTAACTATATCAGCGCCAGACGGTGAAAAAATAGCCCTTAAAACCCTTAACCAAAGACTTGGCATAATAGGAGGCATATCAATTTTAGGCACAACAGGTATAGTTAAACCTTTATCATCCGAGGCATGGACAGCTACAATAACCACATCAATGAATGTTGCAAAGGCTTCAGGCTGCAAGATTATCGTCCTTTCAGCGGGCAGGACATCGGAAAAGGCTCATATGAAGGAATATGCCTTTCCTGACGAAGCATATGTTATGATGGGAGATTATATTGAATTTGCGCTTATTGAAGCCTCTAAGCTCGGATTTAAAGGTGTTCATATATCTGCGCAATGGGCTAAAATGTTAAAAATTGCTATGTCAATCCCTCAAACCCATGTAAGATATGGCGCAATTGACTTGGCAAAAACAGTTGATTTTATGATCAAAAAAAACCTCAACCTCCCTAAAGATCACAAATTTAATACTGCAAGGGAGATTTTCGAATATTTTGAGGCAACTTCACAAGTTCATATGGCAATTACAGAGGTTTGCAAGTCAGCAAAAAGATACTCTGAAGGGATAACCGCTTCAATCCCTGTTACTTGTATTCTGGCTAGTTATGACGGCAAGGTGATATTCAGCTATTAGTGACCTAAAAATAGTGATAACAGCACAAAAGGATTGATTTTGTTAACATTCCTAACGCCCAAAGGGTGTAAGGCTGTAACGAATGTTTGGGTCGAAACTATAAGATTCCTCGTTTTACTCGGAATGACGCCTTTCTATCTCTATTTTTCGGCAGTGAATAGTGAATAGTAATTTAGTGATATAATAATAAATGTGGTGGTGTCTTAATAGCATTTTTAAATTGGTATTACATAATTAGTGTCTGTTTATAAAGTGCCGTTTTTTATTTCCGTCATGCCCGAAGCCTGCCCTCGAAGTTTGTAGTCGGGGGTCTTTAGTCGGGCATCCAGGCATAATGAATTGGATTCCCACTTTCGTGCGAAACCCTGGATTCCCGCTCCCTGCTTACTGCCTGCAGGGACAAGCTTCGCGGGAATGACAGCCTATTATAACAATGAGAGTTTATGGACAGCCTCTAATTAATCTAAATTAATCTAATTCTAAAAATGTGAGGTGAGCGAAATGAAAGAAGTTCTTGAGGCGATGGATCTGACCGTAACAACTGACGGACAGGCTATGATCAACAAGGCCAGAAAGGATGGAGTTGAGATAGTCTGGGATAGGTATCAAGTTCAGGCTAAGCATTGTAATTTTTGTGAGGCAGGCTTAAGCTGCCGTATATGTATGATGGGCCCATGCAGGCTGAATCCCAAAGATCCCGAAGGCAAAAGGGGAGTCTGCGGTGCGGATGCAGATATCATAGTAGCTCGTAATTTTCTTCGGATGGTAGCCGCTGGCGCTGCTTCTCATTCAGACCACGGCAGGGATTTGATCGAGGTTCTCAAAGCAGTAGGCGAAGGAAAAGCGTATGGTTATAGCATTAAAGAGCCTGAGAAACTGCGCAGCCTTGCAAAAGAATATGGTATTGATATCAATGGAAAAAATGATCTTGAGATAGCGAGAGAGCTCGCCTATGCGATGCAAGAGGACTTTGGGACTCGTCAAGAAGCGATAAAGATGGCTATGAGGGCGCCAAAGCAAAGAGTTCAAATGTGGGAAAAACTCGGAGTTATGCCAAGAGGGATAGACAGGGAAACTTCAGAATCCTTGCACAGAACACATATGGGGGTTGACAACGATTGGGTATCTCTTCTTCTTCAAGGCGCGCGCAATGCGCTTGCAGATGGCTGGGGAGGCTCTATGATTGGAACTGACCTATCAGATGTCCTTTTTGGCATACCTACCCCAAAACAAAGCGAGGTTAACCTCGGTGTTCTTAAGAAAGATGAGGTGAATATTATACTTCATGGGCATAATCCTGTGGTATCCGAGATGATTTTTAATGCATCCACTAATCCCAAACTTTTAGCGCTCGCTAAGGAGAAGGGCGCTTCAGGTATTAATCTTGCGGGAGTCTGCTGCACAGGCAATGAGGTATTAATGAGAAAGGGCATACCTATGGCAGGTAATCACCTTATGACTGAGTTGGCAATAGTAACGGGGGCGGTTGAAGCCTTGATTGTTGACTATCAGTGCGTCATGCCTTCCTTAGGAAAGGTTGCCCAATGTTATCACACAAAGATGTTTTCTACAAGCGCCAAGGCAAAATTTCCTGGAGCGGAGCATGTAGAGATAACCCCTGAAAATGCTGTTGAAAAGGCTGAATATCTTGTTAAAACTGCTATAAATAACTTTCAAAACCGAATAAAAGACCGTGTTATGATACCTGATGCGCCGGTTAAACAGTTGACAGGTTTCTCTATCGAAGCTATTGTTAAAGCGCTTGGCGGGACTATTGCGCCTCTCGTAGATGTGATTAAGGCGGGCAAGATAAGAGGGGCCGTAGGTGTGGTGGGCTGCAATAATCCGAGAATCAAACAAGATAGCGCTCATCGTGTCATAGTTAGAAAGCTAATTGCAAATGATATACTTGTAGTTGACACTGGCTGTGTCGCTGTAGCCACGGCTAAAGACGGCTTAAAAATGCCTGAGTCTGCAAAATTAGCGGGACCTGGATTGAAAGAAATCTGTTCAGCGCTTGGAATCCCTCCTGTCTTGCATATGGGTTCATGCGTTGACAATTCAAGGATTATGGTTTTGGCATCAGCCCTCGCCAATTATCTTGGCACCGATATCTCGAACCTCCCTATTGCAGCGTCAGCGCCAGAATGGTATTCCGAGAAGGCTGTTACAATAGCCCTTTATGCGGTTGCAGGCGGTATTACAACATTTTTAGGCCCTGTTCCGCCTATTACAGGGTCAAAAAATATCGTTCAGATGGCGTTAAATGGCTTGGAAAATGTGTTTGGAGCGCACTTTGTTGTAGAACCTGACCCAGACAAAGCTGCCGAGCTGATTATTAATCATATTGAAGCAAAAAGGGCAAGGCTTGGTTTGAATTCAAGATTGAAAGCATGACTTTATGATTGTTCAAAAATGGCGGGACAAAAACACCCCGCCATTTCTATTTTTTTCTATAGTCGATAACCTTTTGGGTCTTTCCTCCCAATCTTTCAAGGGTTTTTTTCTCTACCAAATTTACATTTACAACAATCCCTAATTCACTAAAAAGCCTTTTCTTTAACAATTCAACGAGTTCACTCTGTTTTTTCATTTGGTCAAAGAATATAGATTCGGAAACCTCTACAAGCACTTTTAATTCATCCTCTGAACCTTTTCTCTCTACTATCAACTGATAATGTGGCTCTGTGCCTTCAATCTCAAGCAAAACTGACTCTATCTGCGAAGGGAAAATATTTATACCCCTTATCTTTATCATATCATCCGTTCTGCCGATGATTTTGGTCATCCTAATAGATGTGCGTCCACATGGGCATGGCTTTGGCATTAGGCTTGTAAGGTCCCTAGTCCTGAATCTAATTACAGGGTTAGCTTCCCTTGTAAGGGTAGTTATGACAAGTTCACCTGTAGAGCCGGCAGGGAGTGGTTGTAATGTTTCAGGGTCAATAATCTCCACAAGAAAATGGTCTTCGTTAATGTGAAGTCCGTTCCTTTCTAAACACTCTCCTGCAACTCCAGGCCCCATCACTTCACTTAATCCGTAATTATCCGTAGCGATAATCTTTAATTTATCCTGAATCTCCTGCCTCATAGATTCAGACCATTGTTCAGCGCCGAGAAGCCCATATTTAAGAGAGAGGGAATTAACATTTATTCCCATTTCGTGTATTGTATCTGCCATCATCATAGCGAAGCCAGGTGTGCAAACAAGCGCAGTAGTCTTAAAATCTTGCATTATTTTTATCTGTTTTTTTGCATTCCCACTTGAAATAGGGATAACAGAAGCCCCGATACGCTCAGCTCCGTAGTGCAGACCGAATGCCCCTGTGAAGAGGCTGTAATCGAATGCGATTTGAACTATATCGTTTTGTGAAACACCGCCAGAAGCAAGCACTCTCGCAGTAAGGTTTGACCATATCTTTATGTCGTTTCGCGTATAACCTACAACGGTTGGCTTGCCTGTTGTCCCTGATGATGCCTGAAGCCTTACCACCTCCCTCAGGGGAACTGCGAAAAAGCCGTAAGGATAATTGTCGCGAAGGTCGTCTTTAGTCGTAAAAGGCAGTTTGCTTAGGTCGTTCAGGGAGCGGAAAGTATCTGGGTCAATAGAGAGTTCATCAAACTTCTTACGATAAAAGGGCACATTCATATAAACCCTGAGAATAGTTGCCTGTAATCTTTCAAGCTGAAGCTGCTCAAGTTCGTCCCTGTTCATGCACTCACTGACTGCTTCCCAATACATATACCCTCCTTCTGATAAAAACTATCGTCTAATTGATTCTACATGAAAATTTGTACTTTTTCCACTTAAAGTATTATTGAGCAACGGTTTATAAATGCAATTTTAGAACCGTCCAGAATTAACCCGCATGTTTTTATGGATAGTAAAAGGTTTTTTTAATATTCCATATTGAGCATGATATAATATTTGGTGTTTGATAGTGGTTTTGTATTGTTTCTATATCATACGGAATCTATATGTCACGCAAGATTATAGTCGGCATGAGCGGCGGGGTTGATTCATCAATCGCCGCTTTTATGTTAAAAAAACAAGGTTATGATGTTGAAGGAGTGAGTTTTACACTCTATGAGGCAAGAATGCGGAGGGTGCTTGAAAAAACTCCGTGCTGCTCAATTAAGGCGATGAATGACGCCCGAAAGACCGCTGAAATACTAGGCATTGCACACACTATTATAGACCTCAGGGATGAATTCTTAGAAAAGGTTATTGAGCCCTTTGCTGCCTCATACGCTAACGGTTTAACACCTAATCCATGCATTTTTTGCAATAGATATATCAAGTTTCCTTATTTGATAAGGACTGCTGACGAAAGAAATGCCTGTTTTATAGCCACAGGTCATTATGCCAATGTTGAAAGGCGCGGAGACATGTATTTACTGACAAAGGCGCTGGATGCCAAAAAAGATCAATCATATGTCTTATATTGCCTTGACGAAAATATCCTTAAACGGCTCGTTTTACCGCTCGGTCAAACTAACAAAACCAAGACAAGGGAAATGGCGGCCATTCTCAATCTTCCAGCTGCAGGCAAAATGGAGAGTCAGGAAATCTGTTTTATTGATGAAATGGGATATCATAATTTTGTGGGCGGCATCGTCGAGCCAAGAATAGGGGCTGTTGTTGACGCTGAAACAGGAAAGGAACTTGGCATGCATAAAGGGATACATCTTTTTACGATAGGGCAGAGAAAGAGAATAGGGTTTGCAACAGGCAGCCCCCGCTATGTTACGAAAATTGATTTAGATCAAAACTTGGTTTATATAGGTGACAAGGAGATGGCGGTCCAATCACATATTACAGTTAATGACATTAATTGGTTTATTCCTAAAGATGGCGTCTTCAGGGCAACAGTTAAGATACGGTCTATGATGAGAGATGAGCCCGCGACTATAGAGGTAGTTGATAAAAACACTGTCATGATAACATTTGATAAACCCCAGTGGGCGCCTGCTCCTGGGCAATGCGCAGTATTTTATAATGGTGATGCGGTAATAGGCGGTGGGATTATTATGCATAACAATTAAAAGGAAGGGACTATATGCCTAAAATTTAAAGTTTAAGTTTCATATCTTGTTGCTTTCACCGATAAATAGAGATAGACCTGCAGACAGCGCTATTTATCTGTCATTCCGAACACCCAACGGGTGTGAGGAATCTTTAAGTTAAACGACAAGCTTTCTCGCTCTGCTCGAAATAACAACTTTTTATCTCTATTTTTCGGCTTCCATTTTAAGCTTTTAATCTGAAGTGTTATACTATAAGATAGTTTTTATGAAGTTTATTTAGTGTCTGTCCATAAACTGTATGAAAATCTTTCTATCATTTCGAACGAAGCGAGAAATCTTTGAGTTTTAAGATTCCTCCCTTCGGTCGGAATGACAAAATAGCTGGTTTATCGACTTAATAAACTGACTCTAATTAGCGCCTGTTTATAAACTTTCGTTGTTATAAAAGGCTGTCATTTTCTTTAAGGCTGGGATTCAGGGTTTCCCACGAAAGTGGGTATCCAATTCCATATGTGTGGATCCCTGACTAATGATCCCAGATAAAGACACTCTGTGTCAGACCTCGGGCATGACGGAAATAAAAAACGGCAATTTACAAATAAATTCTATACTAGGCTATTTGGAATATATTTTTTGGGGGGAACAATGAAATTTATTGGACTTGATGCAGGCTCTGTATCGGTCAAACTTGTTGTCCTTGATGACAAGGGTTATAAATTAGAGGAATATTATCAAAGGCATTATGGTCATCCTATTAAAACAGCGCTTAAACTCTTAAGAGAAGCTAGGGAGAGATTCCATGATTTATCCCTCTCTATAACAGGCTCTTCTGGCAAACTAATCGCGTCTATCTTAAAAATTAAATCTGTCAATGAGATTGTCTCGCAGGCTTATTCAATCAAAAAATTATTTCCTGAAATCAGGACTATTATCGAGATCGGGGGAGAAGATTCTAAGCTAATATTAATGGAAAACGGCATGATAAAAGACTTCTCGATGAACTCGGTATGTGCGGCAGGGACAGGCTCATTTCTTGAGCAGCAAGCTGATAGGCTAAGGCTGTCAATTGAGGAGTTCAGCCGGATGGCTGAACAATCTGAGCGGCCCTCCAAAATCGCTGGAAGATGCAGTGTTTTTGCAAAGTCTGACATGATACATCTTCAGCAGATTGCAACTCCTATGGAAGATATTGTTGCAGGGCTCTGTTTTGCGGTTGCGAGAAATTTTAAGGGAGCGATAGCTAAGGGTAGGGACCTTTTATTGCCCGTTTCGTTTCAGGGCGGAGTCGCTGCGAATAAAGGTATGGTTGGAGCTTTCAAGAAGGTTTTTGAGCTTGAAGAACTTTTTATCCCACCCGATTATCTGTTTATGGGCGCTTTAGGCGCTGTATATAAAAATATTGATGACGGTATTACTCAAGATTTCGACCCCAAGCTTCTTGAAATCTTTCTTTCCACTCAAAAATATTCGGACTTTTCTCACAAGGCATTGATGTGCGAGGGGGATGACTTTTTTGAGAGACATATGTTTGAGGACAAGCATAAAGCTTTTGATAAATCCATTTCATCATCGAAAATCAAAGCATATCTCGGCATAGACATAGGTTCTATAAGCACTAATCTTGCCGTTATAGATGAAAAAGGCAATCTTTTATCCAAGAGTTATTTGATGACAGCCGGTAGGCCTATTGACGCGGTTAAACAAGGCATGAGAGATGTATACTGGGAAATTGGGGATGCGGTCGAGATATGCGGTGTTGGCACAACCGGCTCTGGAAGATATATGATAGCAGACTATGTGGGTGCTGACATAGTCAAAAATGAGATTACAGCACAGGCTACCGCTGCTATATCTATCAACCCAGATGTTGACACCATTTTTGAGATAGGCGGACAGGATTCTAAGTATATTTCTATAAATAACGGCATGATTGTTGATTTCGAGATGAATAAGGCATGCGCTGCAGGGACAGGCTCATTTCTCGAGGAACAGGCAGAGAAACTTCATATTTCTATAAAGAATGAGTTTGCTGAAAAGGCATTTACAGCTAAAGACCCTTGCAGGCTTGGAGAAAGATGCACTGTTTTTATGGAAAATTCTCTTATGGCTAACCTTCAAAAAGGCGCTCAAAAAGACAATCTCCTTGCCGGACTCGCATACTCTATTGTTCAAAATTATATCAATAGAGTGGTAGCTGGCAAATATATAGGCAAGAATATATTTTTTCAGGGTGGAGTCGCATTTAATAAATCAGTCGTTGCAGCTTTTGAGAAGTATCTCGGTAGAAATATCACTGTTCCCCCTAACCACGATGTTACTGGCGCTATAGGCATGGCGCTTATTGCAATGAAATATATGAAAGAAAAAGGCAACCAACGCACATCTTTCAAAGGTTTTGAGCTCTCAAAGAAGCCTTATCAGATAAACTCGTTTGAGTGCAACGGATGTCCCAATGTATGCGAGATTAACAGAGTAAAGGTTGAGGGGGAAGAAGGGCATCTCTTTTATGGCGGCAGATGCGAAAAGTATGATATCAGACGTTCACAGAAATCGGGATTGCCCGACCTTTTTGCCTATAGGGAGGAAATGCTCTGGAAGAACCATCTGAAGTATCTCTCGGAAGAATCCGGCAAGCCTAAGCTGGCAAGAATAGGGCTTCCATATCTTTTTTTCTTACATGACTACCTCCCATACTGGTCAACTCTTTTATGGGAACTTGGTTTTGAGGTGGTCCTGTCACTGAAGACAAATAAGTATATTAAAAATCTTGGGATCGAAAATATTTTTTCAGAGGCGTGTTTCCCTGTTAAGGTTGCTCACGGACATATAAAGTATCTCGTAGATGAGGGGGTAGATGAACTATTTATCCCCAGTTCAATAAATGCTAGCAGGGATGGGGATGAGTATCAGCGCAGCCTTTCTTGCCCATATGTCCAGACGATTCCTTATGTAGCAAAATCTATAACGAAGAATATTTATACAGCCTCTCCTGTAATCGATTTTAGTTGTGGAGAAGCCTTTATCAACAAGGAACTAAAAAGGGTTTTCGGCAGATACGACATTTCTAGAAATGATATTGACAGAGCGATGCATTTGGCTCAGAAGGCGCAGAACAATTTTATCAAGTCGATTAAGAGCAAAGGGCTGGAGGTTTTAAGCGAAAATTCAACCACTAAAAAACCGCTGATTGTTATTGTGGGGCGCGGTTATAATGCATTTGACCCGGGCATGAACCTCGAAATTCCCAAAAAGATTGGCAATCTCAATGTGCTTGCCGTCCCTATGGACTTTCTGCCTCTTGATACCATAAACCTTTACGATAAATGGCCAAATATGTATTGGAGGGCTGGCCAAAGGATATTACGTGCAGCTAGAATCATCAGCAGGGAAGTGAATCTTTACCCGATATACATAGGTAATTTTTCCTGCGGGCCTGATTCATTCATACTTAAATATTTCAGAGAGGAATTGGGCGATAAGCCATTTCTGCATATCGAGATAGACGAGCATAGCGCAGATGCTGGCGCTATAACCAGGTGTGAGGCATTCTTGGACAGCATCTATAGCAAACATACAAGACCATTGAAAGCTCGGATTGTCGCGCCTGCTGGTAATCCTTTTCCAAATGTTAAATCCCACAAATCTTCGCCTATAGAGGAAAGAATTATCTATGTCCCGAGAATGGTGGATCATGCATTTGCTGTTGCAGCTGCATTCAATAAATGCGGTATTAAATCCGATGTGCTTCCACTGTCCGACAAAGAATCAGTTGATATTGGAAAGAGATATCTGTCTGGCAAGGAGTGTTATCCTTGCACTGTCACGACCGGTGATATCATTAAGAAAATTTCAACTGATGGGGTTGAACCTTCTAAAATGGCTTTTTTAATGCCAACCGCTGCAGGACCTTGCAGGTTCGGCCAGTACAATGTGCTTCAGAGGCTTATACTGAAAAACCTTGGGTATGAAGATGTTATTATCCTTGCGCCCGAACAGCACTCAAATAATTTTGTTCATAACGGCAAGGGTAATGAGTTCATCAAAACCGCATGGGCTGGCATTGTAGCGTATGATCTACTTTATAAATGCCTGCACGAAACAAGACCATATGAGATTGAATCAGGCTCTTCAGACTTATTGTATAATCATTATCTTGAGAGAATTTATAATACACTACTTAAGTCATATAAGAATCTGCCGCCTGTTATGGAGGATTTAAAGAGAGATTTTCAGAATCTTAGTAAAAATGTTGGAAAAAAACCACTCATTGGTATTGTAGGCGAGATTTTTGTCAGATCTCATGTTTTTTCGAATGAAAATCTTGTAAGGAAGGTTGAAGCGCTTGGCGGAGAGGCGTATTTAGCCCCTATGGAAGAGTGGATTTATTATGTCAATTACCTTGCTGAAAGAAAGGCATTGTCAAGATTAGATACTTCAGCAATAATAGCTTTTAATATTAAGAAGTTTATTCAATCTAAGATAGAACATGGGGTTTCAAAGCCATTTAAGGGATTTCTTAAAACCCTCGCCGAACCAAAAACTAAGGATTTGCTCAGGATGGCTGCTCCTTATGTGCATGATTCTTTTGAGGGAGAGACCATTCTCAGTATTGGAAAAACAATTGATTTCATGGAGCGTGGTTGTTGTGGTATCATTAATGTCATGCCTTTTGGGTGTATGCCTGGCACTATAGTAACAGCCTTATTGAAGGTATTGAGCAAGGATTATGATATACCATGTATAAGCATCCCATATGACGGCACTGAATCTACAGTGACTGAGCTGCAGCTTGAAGCATTTATGGAGGCGGCTTCTACAAAAAAGGTGAATATGGCATATTAAGTTTTAGTAAATAAATTAACCTATATATATTGCGAGAACATCCTTATAATCAAGATGTTTTATAAAACTTAATTTATCTGTTTATAAACCATAAGTTTTTTGTTATTCGACTGGTCCGGAACCTTTCTTAATTCCTTTTTAACAAAGTGGGATAAATATGGTTGTCACGGAAGGATTCATGACGCGCTTCGCTTGCAAAAATAACGAAGCAACTGACTTTATAATCAAGCACTATTAAGTTTTTTGCCCGACCCCCCATTGTTTGGCTCAGGGGCTTGCTTTTCGGGCAGTTTTTTTAAGATTCTTTAATCAAACCAGAATATGACTTGTCTGCGGTGCTTACGGCGCAGGCAGGCTGAATTAAGGAATCACTCAACTAAGTTCAGAAATGATTTAAAAGTTTAGGGTCATATCGCTTACACCTTTATATTAATACGAATGCAAAAAAGGAGGTGATGGTGTGGGGAATGTCGTAAAGTGGCGTAAGAAGAAGATGCGCAAGCATAAACATAACAAATTATCCAGAAAGACAAGGGCGCAGAGAAGGAAATAGAGGGATATAATAATGAGAGATATTATTATTTTGCAGGAAAAAATCTCGCTTTTGGAAAAGGAGCTAAATACACTTACTGAAAAGATAAGGAAACTTCAAGAGCATAAAAAAGAGATAGACGACTTAAAAATGGAGATTAAAGGACTGAAACTCTTCTTAGGAAGGGTGCATCCAGATTTGATGTCTCAATTGCCTGAGATTGCAAAAAAATTAAAAGTTTAAAACTACTATGAAAACGGCTAAATGGTCGAGATCTCCTTTTATTCTCTGCTTATGGGTTTATCAGTTAAAACTTGTAACCCGTTGAAAAATGGACATTCCTATTTTTCAAATTTTTATTTTTTGCACGACAAATTCTCTTAAATGTAGAGTTTTATATGGAGAGTTCTTCTAATGGGTTGAGATTTTCGATGGTTTTTATTCTAACCTTTTTTATTATTGCTGTTTGAAATTCGCTTATCTTATCTACAATTCTGTTTGGATTAGAATATATGGTTTGATTTGACATGGTCATTTAAAATAAGTTAATTTTCAATCGTTTAGGGCGATTAGCTCAGTGGGAGAGCGCTTCCTTCACACGGAAGAGGTCGCAGGTTCGATACCTGCATCGCCTACCATGCTCAAAAACCACTCTGCAGATGCTTTGCCCAATTTTTTACATCAGCCTTTAATAATCCCAGAATTGTGATTCGACTTAATAAGACTTTGCTTAGAAATGTTATTCCTTTATCTGTAAAGCTTTGTTGAACCTTTTTGGCTTATATTTATATAAGGTTTTTTATTATCAGTTTGCACATTTTTGCACCATGTTTTTATGCTTTTACTTCCTATTTTGCAATGAGTTATAAGCAATAATTTCTAATGGCGGTCATTAGAAATACTCATCTAATGACAATTCCGGGTTTATAAAACAATTGGTTATATTCATAATGATAATTTTGGGGTAATTAATAACTTAAGGATAGGGGCATTTTATTTTGGGAAGTGCTTTACTTGATAAAAAGTCTATAACTTTGCTTACAGCAGCTTTCATATTATCTTTGGCATTTCCTTTTTTAATATATTTCTCATCCCTTAGTTTAACGGCAAAAAAGCCTTCTTTTGAGTATTTCTCTAAAAAATCAGGAGGGATCTGGTCTGGCAGTTCCATGCCGTTCATGATAGCCCATGCAAGCGTCCAGCCCCTTGCCACATTATAAACATCATAACCTCCGCCACCCAGAGCCACCCACTTCTTTGACATAACCTTTATTTTTGCTAAAGCCTCACAAAAACCATTGGTTGTGATATTAAGGTGAGCCAATGGATCAGAGCGGAAGGAATCTACGCCTAACTGAGTTACGATAATGTCGGGTTTAAATTTGTCTATGGCAGATGGAACGATTTCGTTAAATGCATATAAAAAAATCTCGTCATCAGAGTATGGCGGCATGGGAACATTTATTGAATATCCCTCGCCTTCTCCAAATCCAATCTCCGTCTCATTCCCAGTTCCGGGAAATAATATCCTGCCAGTTTCATGAATGGAAATAGTTAAAACTGTATCAGAGTCATAAAACGCCTCTTGAACGCCGTCTCCATGATGAGCGTCTATATCTATATAAGCTACTCTTTTTCCTTTTTTTAAAAGATATTTGATCGCTATCACAGGGTCATTGACATAACAAAATCCTGAAGCCTTTGATTTTGCGGCGTGATGAAGACCACCAGAGATGTTAAAAGCTATATCTACATCGCCTCTTTCAACCATGTCAGTAGCCTGTAAAGACGAACCAGTTAGCAGCCTTGACCAGTCGAGCAATCCCTTAAAAACGGGATTGTCGCCATAACCGAGTCCGTAGCCGTATGCAGCCCATGTGCTTTTCCCCATATTTGCAATTTTAAGAAATTCAATGTATTTTTCTGAATGGAAAAGGCAAAGCTCATCATCCGTTGCGTCTCTGCTTTCAATAAGGCTGGTATTAGGGAGGGTAAGCAGTCCATATGCCTTTATAAGTTCATATGCGAGTTTTAGCCTGGAGATCCTTAAAGGATGCGAATCTCCATAATCGAACTTTGAAAACTTATCTGTGTAGATAAAGGCTGTTTTTGTCATTGTTTAGATTAAGATAAGAAAGTAAACATTTATCAACATACCGAAAAATAGAGATAGAAAGTTGTCATTTCGAGCAGAGCGGGAAATCTTATCGTTCAACTTAAAGATTCCTCACGCCCGTTGTGTGTTCGGAATAACAGATAAATAGAGCGGTTTGCATGTCCATCTCTATTTTTAGGAACATAATCAACTTCTCAGAAAAAATTTCTTACCGTAAATTACCTTAAAATCAAAATTTTGCATCTAATGCAATTTTATCAGCAAGCGCAAGGTTATTTGCAATGCAGTCATTAACAGAAACCCCGCGAAATCCGTTGCCTGTAAAATATAATCCCTTGTATTTCGTAATCAGCTCATCAAGCCTTTTCAACTTTTCATGGTGCCCGATCAGATATTGAGGAATCGCCTTCTGCCATCTAAAAATCCTTACAAAATCAGGGTCGCCGCTTATGTTTAGGATTTCAGTTAACTCACCAATTACCATATTTATAAGCTTCTCGTCATCCTGCATGGCTAATTCAGGCTTCCTCGCCCCCCCTACAAATGTCCTTAACAGAGCTTTGCCTTGAGGCGCTCTGTCAGAAAATATGCTCGCATCAAATAATGTTCCCAATATCTTGCGATTTTCTTTCGCTGGAACAAGGAAACCAAAAGAATCAGTAGTTGCGCCGATTTTATCCTTACTGAGTCCTATTGCTGCAACGGTGATAGGCGGATAAGGTATTGTATCCAAAATCCTTGCAATGTCATTGTCCATTTCAGAGAATATTGCTGCCGCATTATGGGTAGGGACAGCAAAGACAACGATATCAGATTCATAAATAGTCCCATCATCACAAAAGATTTCATAAAAACTTAATCCCTTTTCTACAGCTTTGACACCCTTGCCCGTAAGTATCCTGCCGCCAAGATAGTTTTTTAAAGCATCTATTAAGCTGCTCATCCCTCCAGTAAAGGAATGAAGCGCTCCTGATGGCCCGGCTGATGTCTGCTTGCCCATTTTTTTTGCTTCTTTACTCATTGCAAAAAAGCCTTTTATAAGGCTGCCGAACTTTCTTTCAATGTCAAAGACCTTTCCAAAACAACTTCTGATGCTCATCTTTGAAGGATCTCCCGCATAAATACCTGATGCCATAGGGTCAAGAAGTTTTTCAAAAAATTCCTTTCCCACACGTCTTAATGCAAATGACTCTAATGATTCATCCTCAGCTGCGGATTTTGGCATGAATAATTCAAGGATTACCCTCAGCCGACCCGGCACGCTCAAAAAACCAGAAGTAAAAAAAGCCTTTGGATTATCTGGAACAAGACGCAATTTATTATCTATCAAGATATATCTTTTTCTGGCATTGTCATTACTTTTGATAGGAATAAGGGACAATCCGTCTGCAAGTTTGAAAGTCTCAGCCCTATTGTTAAGGAATCCGTTGACGCTTGCCTCGCAAAGATAACCTTCTGTTTTTACGGTTCTAATTTTCCCGCCAACAGAGCCTTCAGCTTCAAGTATCTTGAGTTCTAAATCATCATGTTTTTGCAAGAGGGCAAAACCCAGAGAAAGCCCGGATATACCCCCCCCAATAATCGTTATCCTCATCTTAATTTTAATCAGCCTGTTTTATAAGGTATTAATGCTTGAGTATATATCAGACACATCTTTTAACAATATCAGCCAGAGCCTCGATAAATTTTGGAGAGGTATTTAGAGATTCAACCCTTTGCAGATTCATGCCAAATTTACGAGCCATACCCTTGTATAGTATGTCTATTTCGTATAATGTCTCTATATGGTCAGAAACAAAACTTATGGGGACGACGAGCAGGTTTTTAATCCCTTTTTTTGCAAGCCTTGTTATCATATCCTCAGTAGATGGTTCAAGCCATTTCACTGGACCTGACTTGCTCTGGTAGGAAAGATGCCAGTCAATATTAGTCTTCCTTAAAATCTCCTCTATTGTCCCTTTAGTTTCTAAGACATAAGGGTCGCCTTCGTCAATAAATTTCTGCGGCAGACTGTGTGCGCTGAAAAGCACAGGTGCGGCATACTTGGATTCTTTACTGCCAGAAATAAACGACCCCATTCCTTTATTAATCTTTTCTATTAAAGCTTCAATATAAAGCGGTTGGTCATACCATGAGGCGATAAAATGGAGCGTGCACGGAGGGGATTGGATAGTGAAAACCCTTTGGTATTCTTTGGGCATGACCATTTTCCTGCCTGTTGCCGCTGAAAATTCATTTAAAAGTTTTTTTATTGAAGAACCAGATGTTGCATGTGAATATTGCGGATATAGAGGAATTATTATTATCTTTATAATGCCAAGACGGTTTATCTCAGCCACTGTTTCTTCAGTTAAAGGGTGCCAGTATCTCATAGCTATAAAGACCTTATAAAGTCTATTATTTACAGCAGAAGATATCCCATCATTTAAGAGAGTCTCAAGGGCTGACGCCTGCTGTGATGTTATCTCTTTGAGGGGGGATTTTCCGCCTATCAATTGATATGCGGCAAGGGTTTTTTTGAGCTTCATTTTGATTATAAAAGATGCAAGGGGTTTTTGAAGAAAAGAAGGGCCTATTTTGATTATGTCCCTGTCAGAAAACAGATTGTTCAAAAAAGGCTTGACCGCCTGTAGTGAATCAGGTCCGCCCATGTTTAATAAAACAACAGCGATCAATTATTCACCCTCCACCTTTTATAAAGATTGTTTTCTATCCCAAAACAGTCCAGAATCTTTCCAGTCACAAAATTTATTATATCATCGAGTGTTTGAGGGTTATGATAAAAAGCAGGCACCGGGGGCGATATGGTGACGCCAAGCCGTGCCAGCTTAAGCATGTTCTCCAAATGTATAGCGCTGAAAGGCATCTCTCGGGGGCTAATGAGCAGCCGCCTCCCCTCTTTGATGGTCACATCAGCAGCCCTTTCTATGAGGTTGACTGCATATCCATTAGCAACCGCTGACAGGGTTTTCATTGAGCAGGGAACGATTAACATCCCCGAAGACATGAATGAGCCGCTCGCTATAGGCGCTGATATTTGACTGTCTTTGTAAAAGAAAATCTTCTGAGTTGGAAATTTTTTTGCCATCCAATCTCCTGGTTCTATTGACAAATCCATGCCTGTCTCGGCACGGATAACCACAAAAGCGGAGTCGGATATTATTAAATGAACCTCTCCACTTTTAACCAACTCCTCGATCAGCTTTATACCAAAAACAGACCCGCTTGCCCCAGTGATAGCTAGAATATATTTTTTCACCCTTAAATACCCTTTCTCACATTCAGCGCTTGATGTGAAATCCAGCGTCATTGTTTCTGGATATCAGGCGTCTGATAGAAATCATTATCCTTCCCTCTTAAGCCATTAGTTCGGCATGAATGTTTTTTTGTCATATTATAACTTATGCGCTTTTGTTAGGTCTTTATGATAAAATATATTAAAAATTTAGGAGGTATTAATGCCCGAAATATTCAAAGATGCCGCTTCTTGTTGGAAAACTATAATGTCAGACATCTCCAAAGGGAAAGAGCTTTTACCCGTCATCGAAAGTTTTGCTAAACAGAATATTTCTCCTTCAGCGATTGTTTTTGGCACATCAGGCTGGAGAGGAGAGATTGGAACTGATTTTACATTCAATAATTTGAGGATTGTAACTTCTGCAATCGTTAAACTTCTCAAAGATGCTGAAAAGCCTATAATGGAGGCAGTCGGGGTTAAGGATTTTGATGAGGCAAAAAAAAGAGGGATTATCGTCGGGCATGATAACAGATTTTTAGGCTCAAATTTTGCGTTGGAGGTTATTGGGATTTTGCGGAAAGAAGGAATCAAGACATGGTATGCAGGCGAGGCTGCAACCCCTGAGTTCTCGGCAGGTATTAAGATGCTCGATGCAGCCTGCTCAATAAATCTGACACCCTCCCACAATCCAGCAAATTATGGCGGCTTTAAGTTTAATCCATCAGATGGAGGTCCAGCAGGACCTGAAATTACGAAAGAGATTGAGAATATAGCAAATGAGATGATGAAAGAGCGTGTTGTCATAGCGCCCGTTTTACCTGAAAGGGTGGACAAGGTTGACCTAACAGAACTTTATATAAAATATGTGACTGAACGGAAAACACTCGATATCTTAAAGATAAAAGATTTTATAAATAAAGAAGACTGCTTGATATGCATTGACAATGTTCATGGCGCAACAAGGGGGTGCATCCAGAAAATACTCGGAGAAAATACAAAAATACAATATTTGAGGACAGGCGATGATTATCTATTTGGGGGTATAGCACCAGAGCCGTCTGAAACCAATATGGCTGGGGTAATGAATGTCTTAAGGCAGTCAACCGCGCGCTTCAGGGCTGGGTTTATCCTCGACCCCGATGGCGATCGAATTAGATTTGCGGATGGGAATACTCAGATTTCAATGAATTATTTTGGTGCTATGGCTTTTCATTTCTTGCATGTCTTTAAAGGAATCAAGGGGATAGTGGCTAAATCCGTTGGCACAAGCAACTTCGTCAATGCCATAGCTTCGAGGCTTGGTATTCCTGTAATTGAGACTCGAGTTGGCTTCAAAAATTTTAGACAATATATGACGCCAGCATTTGACCCGAGGGCTATAGTAGCCTTTGAAGAATCTGACGGTATATCAGCATATAATCATACCCTTGAAAAGGATGCAATTTTTGGTTTGCTCCTTGCGCTCGAGATGATAGCGGTCACAGGAAAAAATTTATCGGACTATCTGAGTGAATTGATGCAGGAATATGGTTATTACTATCCTGACCGCTCCGGTGTCTCTGTTGACCGTTCGCTGCTTGGAGAGTCTCTTCTGAAAAAACTCCGGATTATTAGCAAAAAATATCAGAAAGGCATGGAGATAGACATCGGTGGCAAAGGAAGAAAAATTATGGAAATTATAGATGTAGATGGTATTAAACTCGTTTTTGATGATGGATCGTGGCTTATGATAAGACCATCTGGGACAGAGCCAAAGGTCAGGTTTTATATTGAAGCAAGGACTGAGGATGGGAAGAAAGCTGTCTTTAGCGCTGCTGAGAAGATAACTAAGGAGGCTCTCTCGGCAAAGTAGAACACCACATCATTCGATATGCTAAAGGAACTTCAAAACATGAATCATCCGTAAGGAGTAGGATCGTGGATTTATTGCTGGAAGGGTAGGGTGAAACAATTGATATATCAGATTTATTTAAACGATTTGATAATCGACTTTTCTGACATTTTTAATTTAATCGTAAAACTCGAGGATGTCATAGAATGTATTCCTTCTGGCGGGCTTAAAACCCACGGCTTTTATTGACTGAATTATATCCTGTTTTGAGACCCTGTAACTTATACCAGCCGACCTTACCACATTTTCTTCTATCATAGTTGAGCCAAAATCATTAGCTCCAAATCTGAGGGCGACCTGAGCAAGTTTTAATCCTTGCGTAACCCATGATGCCTGTATATTTTTAACATTATCCAGATAAATCCTTGATACAGAAAGCACACGGAGATAATCAATGGCAGTAGAAATATTTAGTGCGGAAGTCTTTCCTTCCGCACTCAGCTCTGTATTCCCAGGCTGAAAGCTCCACGGGATAAATGCAGTAAAACCGCCGGTCTTGTCCTGAAGATTTCTTATCGAATCGAGATGCTCTATTATATCCTCATTGCTCTCTATGCTCCCGAACATCATAGTGGCGGTAGTTCTCATACCGATATTATGAGCCTCCTCCATTACCTTGAGCCATTGGGAAGTCTTTATTTTGTTTGGGCTCAAGACCTCCCTTACCCTGTCAGAAAGTATCTCTGCGCCTCCACCCGGAATGGAATCTAACCCTGCATTTCTGAGAGCTTCGAGGGTTTCTTTGATAAAAATGCCGTGTCTTTCAGAAAGATAAGCTATCTCAGGTGGCGAAAAGCCATGAACATTTATCGTAAAGCGTTGTTTGACGGATTTAAGCAAGTCTATATAATAATCGATTCCTAACTCTGGATGAATCCCACCCTGAAGAAGTATCTGAGTGCCGCCCAACTCAATCGTCTCTTCTATCTTTGCAAATATCTCGTCTTTTGTGAGGAGATATGCCTCTGAGCTATCAATATCGCGGTAAAAGGCGCAGAATCTGCATTTGTTGATGCAGATATTTGTATAGTTTATGTTTCTATCAACAATAAATGTTATAATGCCTTCGGGATGTAAGTCCTTTCTGATATTGTCGGCCATCTCGCCAAGAGAGAGGAGTTCACTGGACTTAAGAAGGTTTAATGCGTCTTTTTTCTCAACCCGTTTCATTGATTTGCTTCACCCAATACTTTATTATAACCCACCGCTTTCCAAAAAACCCTGACGCTTAATGTGATTGTAGTGAATAATTAGATAAAATGGGTCTTCTCCAATTTCGTTGCGATAAAATGCTCCACAATGTCATTCCTGCGAAGGCGGGAATCCAGGGTTTCCCACGAAAGTGGGAATCCAATTCATTATGTCTGGATGCCCGACTAAAAACTTCGGGCATGACGGAAATAAAAAAGGCACTATCAACTGGCAGAGCGCTGGTTGTATTCATAATGACAAATTAGGGTTTATTGAATTTTCTCTTGAACATCATCATATAAGCATGGTATTATTTTATACATGTTAGCACTTATTGTCATAATGGCTTTATTGCTCTCGGCAGCCGTGTCTGATGCTGATATATACCAGTTTGTCTCCCCTGACGGCTCTATTTCCTTTACAAATGTTCCTACTGAAAAAGGAAGCAGGATTGTTTATAAAGAATCAAAAAGAAAATCAAACCTTAGGTCTGCAGCTGAAAATATAAATAAAGAAACCTTTGATGCTATAGCTTCAGAAAAGGCTTCTAAATACAATCTTGACCCTGATCTTGTAAGGGCAGTTATTAAAGCAGAATCAAACTGGAATCCTCATGCGATATCGCCCAAGGGAGCGCGGGGGCTGATGCAATTGATGCCTTCAACTGCAAATGAGCTCGGTGTTTATAATTCTTTCGACCCGGAAGATAATATTGATGGAGGCACAAGATATCTTAAGCAACTCCTTCAAAAGTTCAATGGGGACCTCAGCCTTGCTCTTGCTGCTTATAACGCAGGTCCTGCCAGAGTCGAGAAAAACAAATCCATACCCGCAATTCCTGAAACGGTGCAATATGTCAGAAGGGTTATGTCGCTCTATTCAGGTCTGCCTTCTTTAAGTTATTCAGGAGGCTTTTCAAACGAAAAAAAAGAAGTTACCCGTATTAAGAAAATGCAGTTGGAAGACGGAACCCTTCTCTTCACCAATTCCCAGATTATCTATTAGCTCAGGAATCGTCTAATGTCAGAAGACCTTTCCCGTTTAAAAGAAGAGATTTTAATGCTCAAATCCGAAAGAAACGCCGTCATCCTGTCTCACAATTATCAAAGGAATGAGGTGCAGGATATAGCTGACTTTACAGGCGATTCGCTCGAACTATCCCGAACCGCTGCTGCGAAAAAATGCGATGTCATAGTCTTTTGCGGCGTTCATTTTATGGCTGAGAGCGCATCTATTCTATCGCCTGAAAAGACAGTCCTTTTGCCGGAGATTGAGGCGACTTGCCCGATGGCGGACATGATTGAGGTAGCTTCTTCAAGAAAGGCCTGGAAAACGTTTCCAGGATATGATGTACAGCCTGCATTTGTCTTTCCCCATGAATTCACTTTAAGGGACATGAAAATCTTGTATCCTGAAGCCCCAGTTGTCTCCTATGTCAATACAACTGCAGCAGTTAAGGCCGAAAGCTATATATGCTGCACATCCGCCAATGTAGTTAAAGTAATCGAGTCATTGCCGCATGATACAGTGATATGCGTGCCAGACAAAAATCTCTCCCTTTGGGCTCAGAAAAATACAAAAAAGAAGGTCATCAGCTGGGATGGTTTCTGCCATGTTCATGACAGAATCACCAGAGAAGATGTCTTAAAAGCGAGAAAACAATATCCAAATGCGCTTTTCATGGCGCACCCGGAATGCAGGCTGGAGGTTCTGGAGATCGCCGATCATGTTACAAGCACTTCGGGGATGCTAAGATTTGCAACGGCGTCAAGTGCAACCGAGTTTATTGTTGGAACTGAAACCGGGCTTATTCACAGACTAAAGAAAGATAACCCTGAAAAAACTTTTTATCCACTTAGAAAAGATATGATTTGCCCTAATATGAAAAAAACGACCCTTAAAAGCGTTTTAAATGCACTACAAAAAATGGAGCATGTAATTAAGGTGCCGGAAGAGATACGGATACCCGCAAAAAAAGCCCTCGATAGAATGCTCGCGGTAAAATAATTTACCCCATAGG
>JBBIIV010000018.1:0-24279 GCA_037446295.1 Nitrospirota bacterium | reverse complement strand
GAAACTCCACCTTTTCGTAGAAACCATAAAAATTTATCACCACCTGATTTATAAACTTTAACCTGTTTCTTTGGATATAATTCTTTTATTTTTTCTTCAAGCCATTCCAACACCTCTAACTCAGCAATTGCTTTTTTCTTCATATCTTTACGATATTCAAGATAAGTGCGAGATTTTATATCGCTGGATTGGGCATATATTGTTTTTCCATCTAATTTCATACTTCTACCTTACCAAAGTTTTGTTTGATAATTCTTTAGACTTTCTATTGCATCATGTGCAATTTCAGGGACTATTTCATAACCGATTCCATTGCGTTTCAAATCCGCTGATGCTAAAAGAGTAGCTCCTGAGCCAACAAAAGGGTCAAGAACTGTCTCACCAATATAACTAAACGCCTTGATTAATCTGAAAGGAAGTTCATACGGAAATGGTGCAACATGATTTCGCCTATCACCACTCCCTTGCGGTTTCATTACCCAAACATCGCTTTTCTTTATAGATACCCAGAATTCTTTGTCTAACTTTGATTGCTCTTTTTGTTCCTTAGTTAGATGACCGTATTTATTAAATCCCTTCTTTTCAGGTTTATCAAACTCAAGGATGAATTCATGCATATTATTTATTAAAATTCCACCTGGGTAGGGATATGTTCCAAAATGAGCCCGGACGGCATTTGTCTTATGCCATACTATATCTCTCTTGAATATGAATCCTATCTTTTCACAGGTATCTATTGTTCTACCTGCTAAATTTAAGGTTCTAAACCTTCCATTTTCAACTCTGACAGGAAGGTTCATTATGTTTATAAATGCTTTTCTCCCAGGTTGTAAAACCCTATAAACCTCCTTCCATACCGCACTTATCTTCTCAAACCATTCATCAATATCATGAATATTACCAAGGTCGTCTGGTATTGGCTCTCTTGAATACATCTTTGTATCAAAGTAGGGTGGCGAAGTAATCATCAGATGGATACTATTATCTATCAAATCATCCATCTTCATAGAATTTTTTATAAAAATCTTTTGAGTTGTGCCATTTATCTCAATAACATTTACTTTTTCAATATCTATTTTATTTTTTTGAGATTTATGTTTAAGATTTACATCGTCCCCCTTTAACTCTTTTAAGTCAAAGCGCATCTGTCCAGAAGCCGCTATTTGCGCTTTAATAACTTGCCTATTAGCAAGATTATGAAGCATTTCGACAGAGATATTTAAAAATTTCGCTGCTTCTATTGCGGAAAGATAGGTTCTATTTTTATAGTCTTTTGGTTCCATTTTAGTCATCTCTTTTGCTTGCATTTTCGCCAAACATAAGTAATAAAGTTGCCTTATCCTTTGTTTCCAGCACAGGAGGGAATATATTGTTGTTTGGATATAGCTTCCAACTTTCGCTAAAACGGCATCCAGATTTTTTGTTCAAGCCAGAGAATAACAAAATACAACTGTTAAAACATCTGTTTATCAGTGTGTGTTATTAAGCCGTGTATGGCAGAAGCCTTTTAATATTTTCAAGTTGAGCATCATCAACCAATGCGGACTTTCTCAAGTCCCTAGTTCTTTTCGAAGGTTTTCCGGTGAGCAAATGTCTTTTATACGCTTTATTTCTTAGTATCTTGCCGCTTCCAGTCACCTTGAATCTCTTGGCTGCGCCTCTGTGTGTTTTGAGTTTTGGCATTATTCCTCCTAAATCCAAAACAGAAAAAATAATAACTTTTAAAAAAAGCTGAATATTATTTTAACATTTATTACTTATTGTGATCTGGCATGAAAGTCGTGCTGATAGAGCAAAGGGCTGTTATTTGCTGCCTGGGGCGATTACCATAATGATATGATTCCCCTCCAATTTGGGCTGCAATTCAATGGTATATTTTCCTGTAAGCATTTCGATTAACTTCTGAAAAACCTTCATGCCTATTTCCGTCCTTACAATCTCCCTCCCCCTAAAGTGCATGATAATCTTTGCTTTGTCTCCTTCATCAAGAAATCTCCTGATGTTTTTAACCTTAAGGCTCAGGTCGTGTTCCGAAATATGAGGTCTTATCTTGACCTCCTTGACATCAAGAGTCCTTTTTGCAGAATGTTTCTTGCTTAGTTGATATTTATACTTCCCGTAATCGACTATTCTGCACACAGGCGGATTGGCATTAGGAGCAACTTCTACAAGGTCGTATCCCCTCTCCCTGGCTATTCTTAGAGCTTCTTGAACCGAAATCACCCCGACTTGCTTGCCTTCTTCGTCAATAAGCCTGATCTCTTTTGCCCTGATCATTTGATTTACCCTTATATCTTTGCTTATACTCTCACCCCCTTTGAAAAAAATTTATAGTCAAAAGTCTGTTAAATAGCGACCCCTTTATTGCATAGCCCTTACATGCTCTTTAACAAATTTGATAAACTCATCAACAACGAAAGAACCGATATTCTCGCCATTTCTCTTCCGGATGGTGATGGCATTGCTGGCAACCTCTTTATCCCCTACAAGAATTAAAAAGGGAATCTTTTGCATGGTTGCCTCTCTAATTTTATAACCTATCTTTTCATTTCGCAGATCGATCGCACATCTTATATCCGCTTCTCTAAGATTATTATATAATCGGTTTGCATAATCGTCATGCCTTTCAGCTATAGTCAGAACAGCAGTTTGAACTGGCGCCAGCCAGACAGGAAAAGCGCCAGAGTAATGTTCGATAAGAATGCCAAAAAATCTCTCTAAAGAACCCATCAACGCTCTGTGAATCATTATTGGCTTATGGTCTTTGCCATCAGAACCACGGTAAACAAGGTCAAATCTCTCTGGATTATTAAAATCAACTTGTATTGTGCTGCACTGCCATGAACGGTTCAAAGAGTCTTTTATCTTAATGTCTATCTTAGGACCATAAAAAACGCCTTGACCAGGGTCAATCTCATACCCCAATCCCTTTAATTCCAGCGCCCTTTTGAGGGCGTTAGTGGATTTTTCCCAGTTTGCAAGGCTGCCAACATATTTTTCAGGGCGGGTTGATAGATAAATGTTGTATTTATCAAAGCCAAATGTCCTCAAAATAAAAAGGGTGAAATCGAGAATATTTAAGATCTCATCCTCTATCTGATCTTCCCTGCAAAATATATGAGCGTCATCTTGAGTGAACCCCCTCACCCTCAATAGTCCATGCAGGACTCCAGACCTCTCATAACGATAAACCGTGCCAAGTTCGGCGTATCTTATCGGGAACTCTCGGTAGCTCCTGAGTTCGCTTTGATATATATTGATATGGAAGGGACAGTTCATAGGCTTTAGTTCATAAGCCACGCCGTCAATATCCATGGGGGAATACATATTTTCACTGTAAAATTCGAGATGCCCGCTTTTCTGCCAAAGATTAAGCCTCGCTATATGCGGGGTGTAAAGGATTTTATAGTCAGCTTTTAAATGTTCATTCCTCCAGAAATCCTCTATAATTTTTCTGATTATAGCGCCGTTAGGATGCCATAAAATAAGCCCCGATCCAATTTCGTCGCTTGTGCTGAACAACCCTAATTCTTTGCCGAGTTTTCTGTGGTCGCGCCTTTTAACTTCTTCAAGAAAGTGGAGATATTTATCAAGATCATCCTTATTGTCAAAAGAAATGCCGTATATCCTCTGAAGCATCTTATTTCTTTCATCGCCGCGCCAGTAGGCGCCTGCCACACTCAATAGTTTAAAAGCCTTGATTTTAGATGTATCGGGGATATGCGGACCCTTACAAAGGTCTGTAAAACCGTCTTCATCATACAGGGAAACCAATTCATCAGGAATCTCGTTTAGCAGCTCAACCTTATAATCCTCTCCTCTTTCCTTAAAAAAATTAATTGCGTCCTGTTTAGGCAAAAATCTGCAAGAAAAACAGTTTTTATTCTTTATAATCTCTTTCATCCTTTTCTCTATTTTTTCCATATCATCAGGGGTGAAAGGGGACGGCTTATCAAAATCATAATAGAAGCCTTCTTCGATTGCAGGGCCTATCGCAACCTTGACATCTGGGAAAATATCTTTAACAGCATGAGCCATAATGTGAGATGTGCTATGCCAAAAAATTTCCTTGCCTTCTTTGGAGTCAAAAGCAACAACCTCAACTAAAGCTCCGTGAGGCAGCTTGTTTAGCCAAAATAAGTCCTTAAGCTCTCCATTTACCTTGATGGCAAGGGCGTTAATGGATTGCAAGCTCTTCCAGATTTCAGTAAGTTCAATCTCTTTTTCTATGCCATTAGGCAAAAACAGTCTAATTATAGGTCCACCTCTATCTAAATTGGGTTGTATGATAACTGATTTAAGCCCTACTATTCAATCACTGCATGAATAGAGTTTCCTGAGTTTTTATATAATGACAATATACTACCAAAAAATTCGTGTTCTTTATATTTTTACTCTATAACTCTTGATACTTAAGGCTTTATTCAATATTTTTTGCTGCTAAAGTTGAGTTTAAAACTCGAAAAACTCCAAAGCAAAAAAATAGAAAAGTATTCACAATGAAGAAAATAGTGCAAAAATCGATATTATCTAAAGAAACGGTCAAGAAACATTTGATAGATTGTATCGGAGATTCTGTCATAGGCATAGCGAGATTCGAGAAATATGCATTAGAGATATGTAAGCCAAGATTTGTATTTGCCATTTTTTCCTTTGACCGCATCAAAGAAACAGGATTGTAGTTTTTCGGTCAAAGAACCTCGTCTGCCGTCGCCGATTATTCTGCCGTCCAATTCCCTTATAGGAGTAACTTCTGCGGCGGTTCCGGTAAAGAAGGCTTCGTCAGCAAGATACACCTCATCCCTTGTGAAGCGTTCTTCCACAGTTTTAACTCTGAGGTCATTGGCGATTGTCATTATGCTATCTCTTGTTATACCTTCCAAAACGGAAGTCAGTGGGGTTGTTTTAAGCAGACCGTTCTTGACGATAAAGATATTCTCTCCGCTACCTTCGGATACATAGCCTTCAGTATCAAGGAGCAGTGCCTCATCGTAACCACAAGAAATGGCTTCTTTTTTTGCGAGCTGGGAATTGACATAATAACCGCAAACCTTGCCTCTCGACATATTAGAGTTTACATGATTTCTAATAAAGGAAGAAACCTTGACCCTTATGCCCCTCTCCAGCCCTTCTTCGCCAAGATAAGCCCCCCATGTCCAGACGGCAATAGCCACTCTCACTGGATTATTTTTGGGGAAAAGCCCCATAGCGCCATCACCTAAATAGACGATAGGGCGTATATAACATTCTTGAAGATTGTTTTGCCTGATAGTATCTACTATCGCTTGACAAATATCATCTTGACTAAAGGGAATCTCGATAAGAAATATCTTTGCAGACTGAAAAAGCCTTCTGACATGCTCCTTAAGCCTGAAAACGGCTGGACCATGAGGTGTATTGTAACAGCGTATCCCCTCAAAAACGCCGAGTCCATAATGAAGCGTATGAGTCAGTATGTGGATATTTGCATCATCCCACTTGACCAAATTGCCGTCCATCCATATTTTTTCTGTTTTATTCATGAGCGTTATTTATAACAAGACTTGAGCATTTGTGTCAACCTTCTTTCGGTAATCCGAAAAATAGAGCTGAACCTGAAAACCGCTCTTTATAGAGTCTGTTTATCTGTCATTCCGAACACCCAGTGGTGTGAGGAATTTTTAAGTTAAACGATAAGATTTCTCGCTCTGCTCGAAATGACAACTTTCTATCTCTATTTTTCGGGTAATCAGGACACTTGGAAACCATAAAACTAAATTATTCTATCATCAAAGAGTTGCAGTGAGATGGATTATTTCTTTGAGTTTCTTGAGCGCTTTGCCTGAATCTATAGTATCTTCCGCAAGCTTAAAAGCTGTCTTAATATCGCTGGTCATCCCCGAGACTATTATAGCAGCCGCTGCATTCATCAGAACAATATCTCTTTTGGGGCTTTTATCACCGCTCAAGATTGACAGAGTTATATCTGCATTCTCTTTTTTCCCGTTCCCAAGTATATCCCTCCTGTTAGCCCTCACTAAGCCAAATTCTTCAGGAGTCATGTAGAAGGTCTCTACCACGCCGTTGTTGTATCTTGATATTCTGGTGCCGTTGCAATTGGTAATCTCGTCTAACCCATCCTCTCCATGCACAACCATTGCGTCTAAGGCGCCAAGGTTGCTGAGAACCTGGGCAAGAGGTTCAGTCAGTCTGCTGCTAAATATGCCCATTATCTGCCTTTTAGCGCCAGCCGGATTGGTTAAAGGTCCGAGAATATTGAATATCGTTCTGATCCCTATATCCTTTCTTGGAGTTATAGCGTACTTCATTGCAGGGTGAAACATCGGGGCGAAGAGAAACCCGAAGTTTGTCTCAAAGAGGCATTTTTCTACCTTTGCAGGCGGTAAATCTATTTTCACACCCATAGCTTCAAGCACGTCCGCGCTGCCGCACTGGCTTGATACAGAACGGTTGCCGTGTTTGGCAACAGGAATCCCAGCTGCAGCGACTACTAACGCCGATGTTGTGGATATATTAAATGTTCCAGCCATATCCCCGCCTGTGCCGCATGTATCAATGATTCCTTCAGGTGACTTTATCTTTAAAGATTTTTCTCTCATCACCTTTGCGGCAGCGGTGATCTCATCAACATTTTCACCTTTTATCCTGAGGGCAATTAAAAATGCAGCTATCTGCGCATCTGTCGCTTTGCCTTCCATTATCTCGGTCATGCATTCGAACATTTCAAAGTCTGAAAGGCTGATTTGCTGAACTAATAAATTTATCGCTTCTTTAATCATTATTATTACCCCTGCTTAATTGTGAGTCCGAGAAAATTTCTGAGCAAGTCTTTGCCCACAAGAGTTAATATTGATTCAGGATGGAATTGAACGCCCTCAACAACCATATTTTTATGTCTGACACCCATTATCACGTCATCCGATGTCCATGCGGTTATCTCAAGACACTCAGGCAGCGTCTCTTTTTTAATTACAAGGGAATGGTATCTTGTAGCCTCAAAAGGGCTTGAAAGATCTCTAAATATCGTCAGTCCGTCATGATAAATAAGAGAAGTCTTGCCGTGCATTAGGGTGGGTGCGCTTACAATATCCCCGCCAAAGGCGGCACCTATTGATTGGTGCCCAAGACAAACACCGAGTATTGGAATTCTGCCTGCAAAATATTTAATAACATCGATGGATATGCCAGCTTCTTTAGGCGAACAAGGACCTGGAGATATTACTATCCTTTCGGGGTTTAATGCCTCGATATCCTTTATCTCAATCTTGTCGTTTCTAAATACCTTGATGTCTTCTCCAAGTTCGCCTAAATATTGAACAAGATTGTATGTAAAAGAGTCATAGTTATCTATCATTAAGAGCATGTTTAGAAAAAAGAGGGAATTACTCCCAAACCTCCTTGTGTGTTTCAGTCTTTGCTAAAATAGTTCTTTCTTGTATTTATGATAAACAGAATAATTTAATCGACAGGTTCACTTCCACATCTTCAGCCCTTTTTAAAGGGAAAAAATATCTACTTCCCCTGCTTGAAATGAGGGGATAAGGGAATAGATTTCCCGATAAATCGAACGCTCTCAATCGCACAACTTAAATCAATGAACTACCCCAAAGCAAGCTTCAAGGAATCCCTTTGATTAAAACTTATCAGCTGCTCTCAAGATGATTTAAAGAAACTAATAGCCTTCATCATAGCTGTCGCCTTGTTGATGGTTTCAATATATTCATTCTCTGGAACCGAATCAGCTACTATACCTGCTCCTGCCTGTATAAAAATTCTTTTGCCTTTGACAATTATAGTCCGTATGGTTATGCATGTATCCATATTTCCAGAATAGCTGATATATCCTATAGCCCCAGCATATGGACCCCTCCGCAAGGGTTCCAATTCCTCGATTATCTCCATCGCCCTTACCTTAGGAGCGCCTGTTACTGTTCCAGCAGGAAAGCATGACTTTAACACATCAAATGCATCAAGACCTTTTTTAAGCCTGCCTTCTACATTAGAGACAAGGTGCATAACATGGCTATAACGTTCAATGGCAAGAAGTTCAGTCACCTTAACAGAGCCTATCTCAGCCACCCTGCCGACATCATTTCTGCCAAGATCAACGAGCATGATATGTTCCGCAATCTCCTTGGGGTCATTTTTAAGGTCATCCTCCAAAAGCATGTCTTCTTCTTCTGTCTCCCCTCTTTTCCTTGTGCCGGCAATAGGTCTCAAAATTATCCTATCCCCTTCAAGCCTGACGAGAATCTCTGGAGAAGATCCGACAATCTGATATTCTCCAGAATCGATATAATACATGTAAGGGGATGGGTTTACGAGCCTTATGGCGCGATAGACGCTAAACGGATTTGACAAGGTTTCCTTATCAAATCTTTGCGAAAGGACCACCTGTATTATATCACCTGCTCTGATATATCTCTTTGCCCTCTCCACGGCCTCAAGAAAATCGTCCTTTGTAAAATTGGACGAAAAATCGCTATGTCCGTTATTGCCGGCTTGGGTAGGATTTATAAATCTGACTTTTGATTGCCCGTTCATTGTATGATAGTTGACATGCAGTTCATTTCCCGCCCCATAGATTCCATTTCCTTTCAAACTGTGTATTATACTGTCAATCTTTCTTTCGGTGTTCTCATAAATAGACTTTAACGGTGCGTTATTAATATGAGCATTGCATACTATCTTTATTGTTTGTTTAAGATTATCGAAAATCAAGATTATATCGGCAAGCATAAGGAAAATATCAGGCATATCTATCCCGGTCTTCTTTAAATCAGGCACTCTCTCAAAAAACCTTACCACATCATAGCCGATATATCCCACAAAACCGCCTGAGAATCTAGACAGCCCCTTGACGGCTACAGGCATGAAACTCTTGAGTATATCCTTTATCTCCCCAAGGGGGTCATTAGTCAGCAGGGTTTTTAAGCTGTCTTTTGATTTAATGACCAAGTTCTTGCCTGAGAAGGTCACGATCATTGTGGGGTCGATGCCGATGAAGGAATATCTCGCCCAGATTTCACCACCGACTACGCTTTCAAGGAGGAAAGAAGGCCTTTTGTTCAGCTTAAGATAAGCATTAACAGGGGTTTCTATATCCCCGAGTATTTCTTTGTAAAGAGGTATTAGGTTCCCTTTTGAGGATAGAGCCTTGAATTCATCAAAGGTTAAGTTCATCGGTATTATTTTAATTATTTATGAGATTTTTCGCAATTGACATAGGTTTTGAGATTGTGATAGTCTTTAATACTCATTTGCGGGTGTAGCTCAGCTGGTAGAGCACAACCTTGCCAAGGTTGGGGTCGCGGGTTCGAATCCCGTCGCCCGCTCCAAAAAAGAACCTTTTAATAAGTGAAACTTCTCAAACTTTCACAACAAAATAATTGGCGGCGTACCCAAGCGGCTAAGGGAGAGGTCTGCAAAACCTCGATTCAGCGGTTCAAGTCCGCTCGCCGCCTCCAAACTCGTTTAATCTCTATTATTTCCGCCTCCATGCTCTTCAAATTCACTGATGCAACTGTTGCCTTGCCGTAGAGCCAACCTCCTGCTTCTCCAGCGTTTATTAGCAGTGTGCTGCCAACTTTTCGTACTAATGCCTTGTGAGTATGCTCGAAAATCACTATATCGTAATGTCCGCTTTCTGCAAGGGCTTCAACCACCTCGGGTTCATGCATAATAACGATTTTTCTATTGTCAAGACAGTAGTGTCCGGCAAACAACATGAAGTATTGATAATACAATATTTTTATTGGTCATGTTTAAAAAGGTTTTTGAAGTCATTCCTGCAAAGCTTGTCCTCGAAGGTCTTAATCGGGGAGCAGGAATCCAGCAAATCATTATTATTACTGGATTCCCGTTTACACGGGAATGACAGACCATAATAATTATTACATTTTTTACCGGACACTACTGACCTTAAATCATTAAACAAGAAGGGGTTTGCTTTTTTCGTGAATGCTATGTCTATTTCTCAGATATAACCGAAAAGTAGAAAGTTGCCATTTCGAGCAGAGCGAGAAATGTTATCGTTTAACTTAAAGATTCCTCACACCCGTTGGGTGTTCAAAATGACAGATAAATAGAGCGGTTTGCAGGTCTATCTCTATTTTTCGGAAAAGCCAGCAATAACTTTTGCTGATGTTATGTTCAGCCTCTGGCGTGAGCTCATTTAAACGCTTAACAAACGGTAATAAGGGCGGCGAGGTTATAAGGGAAAAATCGAATAAATGAGCAGCGTCTGCCGTCGTCTTGTTTAAATTTTGATTGATTCTTGATATAATTCAATTGAGAAAGAAGAAAACATAAAAACATGGAGGGCGTTTTGAAGGACGAACACGAAACGCCGAAAATCTTTGTAATTGACGACGAAAAATCTGTCTGTGATTTCCTCTCGACACTTTTTAAGGGCTCGGGCTATATCTGCTATACATTTTCAGGCGGAAAGAAGGCTTTAGAAAAGGCTAGGGAAATCCTGCCGGATATTATCTTTGTTGATTTCTTTATGACTCCAATGAACGGGATCGAGATATGTAAAAAGCTCAAGAACGATCCCTTAACATTTTCAATACCTGTAATCATATTTACCGGGCTACTTGATTATAATATTAAAATCAAATGCCTCGAAGCAGGCGCCTCCGATTTTATGACAAAACCCCTGAACCCTGTCGAGATAAATATTAAAACCCGCAATTTCCTTCAGCTCAACGAATATATAGCCACTAAAACGAGAAATACCCTGCTCAGAGAAACCATCATCAAAATTGAACAAGCAAAAAAAGAGTGGGAGCAGACGGTTGACAGCATAAACGATATAATAATTTTAATAAATCGCGGTGATATCATATTGCGAGCAAATAAAAAACTATCTGACATTACAAATCTGCATTTTAATGATTTGCTTGGTAGAAAATGGCAGGATGTATTAAGGGAGAACGGCTTTACGCACACTATCCATGAGGCAGGGGAAATTAATTTTTATCATCCCACCGGCAGGCACTTTAACTATAACATTTACAGCAGGACTTCTGGAGGCGCGGCACTGCAGACATCGGTCATAATTCTTCAGGACATAACCGAATTAATTCAATTAACCAAAGAACTTGAAAGTAGCATGAGTATGCTCGAACAAAGGAATCATCAACTCCAAAAAGCCTATTCTGACCTTAAGGCTGCCCAATCGCAGATACTTCAACAGGAAAAGATGGCTTCTATAGGACAGCTTGCGGCAGGAGTCGCACATGAGATAAATAATCCTACGGGCTTTGTCATGAGCAATCTCAATACCTTATCTAAATATATAGGCAGGATTAAGGAATTTGTCTCCTTCCAGACCGAGATGTTGTTGTCCCTTTCAAAAGATTTTAATAACAGCTCAGGGTATCTGAACAGGCTCAATGAAAAAAGAAAAGCTACAAAATATGATTATGTAGTGAGCGATATCGACAACCTTATAAGTGAATCTATTGAGGGAACGGAAAGAATAAAGAAAATAGTCCAGGACCTAAAAAGCTTCTCAAGAGTTGATGAAGCTGAATATAAGCAGGCGGATATAAATGCAGGGATTGAGAGCACGATGAATATAATATGGAATGAAATAAAATACAAAGCAAAAATCATAAAAGAATACGGAGATATTCCCAGGACAAAATGCAATCCCGGGCAGCTTAATCAGGTATTTATGAACATATTGATTAATGCAGCTCAGGCTATTGAGAAACAAGGGGAGATATATATCAAGACATGGCATGAAGACGGCAGTATATATATGTCTGTTTCAGACACAGGGTGCGGCATAGAGGAAGATAAAATTAACAAGATATTTGAGCCTTTTTTTACTACCAAGGAGGTTGGGCAAGGAACCGGTCTCGGTTTGAGCATAGCCTATGATATAATCCGAAAACATAACGGGGATATTTGGGTGGATAGCAAGCCAGGGGCAGGAACAACCTTTACTATCAAAATTCCTGTCATTAATTAAACGGTGCATCAATATGGAAAATATCAAGATATTATTCGTTGACGACGAGGAGAATGTGTTGAGAGCGCTTAAGAGGCTGTTTGCAGATGAAGACTATAATATTCTGACCACCACTTCGGGCTTTGAGGGCTTAAAGATCATTCAGGAGGAGAGACCTCAAATTATCGTCTCTGATTACAGGATGCCGGGCATCAATGGTATAGATTTCTTGAGAAAGGCATATATACGCAATCCTGATGCCATAAGAATTATCTTATCAGGTTATGCGGATACAGCCGTTGTTATTGAGGCTATAAATGAGGGGCAAATCTATAAACTTATACCAAAGCCGTGGAATGATGATGAGTTGAAGATAGCGATATCCAATGCCGTTGACAGATATATATTATTTAAACGAAATCTTGAGCTCACAGAAGAGTTAAAAAATAAAAATGATGAACTAACTACGCTAAATGAAGAATTAAGACATTTGTTGAAAGACAAAACAGCCCTCCTCGATTTTAAAAGCAATGTGCTCATGAATTTCCAGAATATAATCAATGCGATACCAGTGGGGGTTATGGGTGTTGATTATGAGGGAGTAATGGCGCAGGTCAATGAGTCATGGCTTAACATAGCCGGCATCGACTGGAATAATCTGGGTTGTGATATCAATGCCTTTTTGCCAGAAGAAATCTCTCATTTTGTTGAAAACATCAAAAACAGCGGCTCAGCACAGAAATATATAACAATAAATAAAACTCGAGGTAAGCTTCTTGGTTCGGGTATTAACGACATAACTGGACAGCAAAAAGGCGTGATTTTGACATTTATACCTGATGATGAGAAATAAGGCGAAAAGTAAGGTTCATCTCCAAAACAGTTGCCAAAATAAGTTAACATTCCCGCTCCCTGCAGGGACAAGCTTCGCAGGAACGACATTGTGGAGCATTTTGTTGCAACGAAATTGGAGAAGACCCAAAAGTAATTTATGAGTCACTTGTCATTCCGTATCTATTTGAGGGAGACAAAAATCATAAATTTTTTTTACTACGGTTTAGACAAGGTTATCCGAGAATTATTTTAAGGCTAAAAGTGACAAGAAGATAAAATATCTATGCAAGAGACCTTTAATATTTTATTTGTAGATGATGAGGAAAATATACTTAAAACCCTCAAAAGATTGTTTATAGATGATAGTAGTTTGAATATTTACACAGCTTCTTCGGGCAGTGAGGGTCTCGAAATTCTTAAAAATGATGATTTTGCCGTGATTGTATCAGATCAGCGCATGCCTGAGATGACAGGGGTAGAATTCCTTCAGAGGGCTAGAGGTATATGCCCCGACACCGTCAGGATAATTCTGACGGGCTATGCAGACATAGCAGCGACGATTAAGGCAATAAACGAGGCTGGGGCATACAGATATATAACGAAGCCATGGGATGATGATGAAATAAGGCTTATCATGAAAGAGGCGTTAAAACGCTTCATATTGATTAAAGAGAACAAACGTCTTTTCGCCCTTGCAGAAAAACGAAAGGAAGAAGCCGAGAGTTGGAACAAGGAGCTTGAATATTATGTACAGATACATACCATTGATTTGACAAAAAAAGACAAAGAAATCAATTCCTTAAAAACCAGACTCCAAATGTCTCTTAAAGGAGCTGCAAATGCCTTTAGTAATTTAATCAAACTTAGAGACAGGGCTGTCTTTAATCATTGTAAAAACGTTGCATCAATCTCTGAGGCGATAGCAAAGAAGCTTAATCTTGACGAATCCGAAATCCAGACGATAAACACAGCAGGACTTTTGCATGATATCGGAAAAATCGGGCTGCCAGATATCATCCTTCTAAAGAAAATTGAAGAACTCTCCCCTGATGAAATGAATCAGTATATTAAACATCCGATTACGGGACAGACAGCAACGAGCTTTACCGAGGATTTTCAAAAAATAGGCGAACTCATAAGGCACCATCATGAATATTTTAACGGGGCAGGCTTCCCTGATAAACTTAAGGGAGAAAACATACCGCTTGGGTCAAAGATTATTGCCATTGCCGACAAGTTTGAGAAATTAGCTGAAGCCATGTCTATAGGGGATTCATTAATAAAGATAAGGTCACAGCTTGGGAAGGAATTTGATCCGGAATTATATCAACCCTTAGAAATCACTGTTTATGAGACAGAAGCCTCACTTTTTTCATCAACTGATATTATTGAAGCAGAGTTATCAATCAAAAGCCTAACTCCAGGTTTATTGTTGTCAAGAGATGTGATAGGAGCTTCGGGTCTCGTTTTCTTAAAAAAGGACTCACTCCTTACCCAAAAAAATATCGAGCTGCTCGAAAAAGCTCTCCATATGGATCAGGTTAAAGGCGGAGTATTTGTTTATAAAAAAAGAAAATGAATATACAGCTTAATCCATATCCCAAAGATTCTTTAGCCATGAAACTACAATTGAATTTTGTTTATCAGGCATTTATGCCTGCTCATTTGAAACAAAACGGATTCCCCGTGTTAGTATTAATCTGATTGAAATCCCCTCCTTTTTCAAAGAAACCTTCGCTTTCCATTTTCCTCACCATTTTCGCAATAGCGCAAAGGAATTTTTCAGTTTTCGCAATAGCGCAAAGAAACTAATTATATTTTTCTATATATATCAATAACTTAATAAGTGGCACAGGGATTGCTCCAATTAAATATTAGATTCAGAAGTAAAGGAGGCAAAGATTATGAACATCAATAAAACAGAACTTACTTCCAAAGGGATGATAGCGGGGGCAATGGTTGGTATTATCATTTTCGCAATAGTCGGATTATTTCCAAGTTCATTTATTGGCGGGGTTATAGGACTGAACATAGTTGGATACTTATTTGGTGCGCCAGTGGCGGGAAAGGAATTATTAGCCAGAGCGATTGTAGGAATTACAATGTTTGCAGGTGTAGCCGTAACAGGTATGGCATTTGTTTTTATAACTTCATTAATCGGCTGGTTGCTGGGATATGTCGGCATGTCCCTGAAAGGCAAACCAATCGCTAAAACAGCATAAAAAAAATAAACCTAGGGGTATAAAATGAAAACAGGTCAATTTTCAAAGAAAGGACTTTACGCAGGAGGCATCATAGGCATCATTTTATTTGCAGTAGTAGGGTTGCTCCCAAGCTCTTTTATCGGCGGGGTTTTAGGCTTAAAAATAGCTTCTCATATCTTTGGTGTCCCTCTTGGGATGGCTTTAGTCCCAAGAATTATTGTTGGGATTACAATGGTTTTAGGAGTACTTGTAACTGGAGCTATTTTTGTTGTGGGTTTATCTTTTACAGGCTGGTTATGCGGATATTTAATAGAAGTGATGAAGGGAAAGAAAGCTGAAGTCAACGACTTAGCAGTAAAAACTAGGGAACACAAAATTTGATCAAACTTTAAACTAAATTTTAGGAGGATACAATGGCGGAGCATGTAACAAAAACACAAGAGGCTGCAGAGGTTGTAATACCGACAAAATGGGATATACTTCTCAGCCGTTTAACAGGGCTTGGCGCTTCTTATTATTCACTGTTAGCGCTATGCGCATTTATTGCGGTGATAGGCGTTGGCGCTGGGATCCATGCAATGTATATAGGGTTTAATCATGCCTATAATGTCACTCGCGAGGTCCCGTGGGGCATACTGATTTCTACATATGTATTTTTCGTAGTAACCTCAACCGGGCTTTGCCTTGTGTCTTCAATAGGGCATGTCTTCGGGGTGAAGGATTTTATGCCTATTGCCAAAAGGGCAGTGTTTCTTTCTATAGTTACGATCGTTGCGGGTTTCACAGTTATATTTTTTGAGATAGAGAACCCTTTCAGAATGGCGGTTTATAATATAATTTCTCCTAACCTGTCTTCCAATATCTGGTGGATGGGGACGCTTTACGGGGCATATCTCTTCTTCATGACTCTGGAATTCATATTTCTTCAGATAGACAAACACAGGTTAGCGACATATGCTGGATTTATGGGCGTAATATCAGGTATCGCGGCTCATAGCAATTTAGGGGCGGTCTTCGGGATGCTCCACGGAAGGGAATTTTGGTATGGTCCTTATATGCCGATATACTTCATCGCCTCTGCCATGATGTCAGGATGCGCTACAATATTGTTCTTCTCATACCTTGCTCACAAAGTCAATAATGAGAAATTTGACAGGCTGTCTCAAAGGGCGCTTGAGGTTACAACAAAGGTTGGAATACTATCGATATGTATAATCATGTTCTTCACAGCATGGAAGATAATAACAGGGTTTGTAGGGGCTGAAGGGAAAAGAGAAGCGCTGATGTCTTTACTGACCGGCGAGTATGCCTTTAACTTCTGGGCGCTTGAGGTTGCAGCGGGAATGGTTTTACCTCTAATTTTATACATACTTTCTAAAGGCAAAAATATGAAGATGATCTTTGCAGGCTCGGCATTGATGATATTTGGGATATTCTTTATGAGATATGATCTCGTAGTAGTGGGGCAGATAGTGCCCGTTTTTCATGAACTCGGAGTTGCTGACTATGAGACATTATTGACCTACTTCCCTTCGGTTCATGAAATTTTAGTTGTATTAGGTGGAATTGGCATCGTAGGCACAACATTTCTTCTGGGTGAAAAGATTTTTAACGCCCATAAGGTTGAGGAGCATGAGCATGAACAGGCTTTGCCCCTTGAGACACTTAGAACATCGGAAACTGAGATTGTAAAATAAGTCAAACTAAATCATAATTCAGGAGATGTCATGATTTTTAAAGATTTTAATATAGAAAAACTAAAACCCGAACCACTTGATTCCATTCCTAAGATGGAAAGGAGGAAATTTCTGAAAATAGGATTGGCTGTAGCTGGGGTGTTCGCAGGGGGCAAGGTTTTATCCCTTGTTTCGGCAGTGGATGAAAGCTTTGCCTTTGCCAAAGAGAAGTATCCGTATAAACCTCATTACAGCATGTTGATATACCAGAACAGGTGTATAGACTGCGAGCTTTGTGTAGAGGCTTGTGCAAAAACAAATAAAGTGCCCGCATATGGGTACAGGACAGCTATACTTGAACGGAGGGCGCCAAAGGCAACGGAACAAAAGGTCGAATTCATCCCTGTTTTATGCAATCAATGCAACAGGCCCCCATGCGTTACAGGGTGCCCTACAAAGGCAACATACAAAGACAAACAAAACGGCATAGTTATGATGAAATATGGAAAATGCATTGGTTGCAAGACCTGCATGGTGGCATGTCCCTATAATGCAAGATACTATAATGAGGAAATTCACTCGGTTGATAAATGCGATTTCTGTTTTGAGACGAGACTTTCAAAAGGCTTGAAAACAACCGCATGTGAAGAAGCCTGCCCTGCAAGGGTTAGGATATTCGGTGATCTTTCGGATCCGGGCAGCGAGGTTTACAAGATGGTTCATCAGATAGAAAAGACCGTCTGGGTGATGCGTCCTGAAAGCGGGGCGGCTCCGAATATCTTCTATACAAGGGAGTAGATAGTGAATAATGTAAGGAGGAACATGTGAAGGCTTTAAGGATAGCCGTTATTATAACAATCATAATTCAGGCAGGCTTATACATTACCTATAACAAGGTTTTTGCTGAACAGGCGGTAGATGAAGGCGTAATTATCTACACAAAACCCGTAAAATCAGTAATCTTTAATCATAAAGCCCACTCCGAGGATTACGGTATAAGCTGCAACATCTGTCATGAGAAGTTGTTTCAAATGGAGGCTTTAAGCGCAGAGAAAAAGTCAGATTTCAATCATAAAGCCTTTAGTAAAGGCAAATATTGCGGAGCCTGCCATGACGGCAAAAAGGGCTTTGCAATGGATAAGCAATGCACAAAATGCCACATCGGTTTAAAGGGCTATAATAGACTTCAAAAGCAGCTTAAAAAATAAAGACTTTTAAGGCGGGAAATCTAACTGTGTATAAAACAGTCCAACAGGTTTCCCGCTTTTTTATGCTTTTATTCCAATGCCAGTAGTTCGATGACCTAATTTTCTAAAAAAGGCTCTATATCTTTCTTGTTTTGGACGATGGGGTTTTCTTTTTCGCAGAATGTTTTTTATTCTTTGTCTTTTTCTCTTTTATGTTCTTATTAACCATTTTTTTAGCCGATATTTTTTTAGCGGACATCTTATCGTCTAAGTCCGCAAAATATTTGCCCCGAGGCGGCACCTTTATAATGTCTCCCCTCTTAAGATTTTCAAGTCCTGTAAATGAGTTTAAGTGAATTATCGCTATAACGGGGACTTTCAGTTTAGCCGCAATCTTTTTGATATTTTCGCCCTTTTTAACTTTATATTGATCATAGCTGAAGCGCTCATCGACAGGGATTTGTTCGAGATTCAAAATAAACGACTCTTTACTCTGGGCAGGGATTTTTATTGTATAACGAGGGATGTGTGGCGGCGTGCTCCACCTTCTTAATTCAGAGTTTAAATACCTTATCTCTTCAACAGTAGTATTTGCGCATTTAGCTATGACTTCAATATCCACAGGATGGTGAAGGATTATTTCTTCATATTCAATCGGTTCGTGATAATCAAGATAATGAAAACCAAAATCTCCGGGCGTTTTGGCAATCATAGCGGCAGCCATATAATGTGGAACATAGTTTTTCGTTTCAGGCTTTATGTGATTTGTACTCAAAAGACCCCAATAATCATCAGCATAAGTCCTTTTTAAAGCTCGCGATATTCTGCCCTCTCCTGCATTATATGCCGCAAGGGCGAGTTCCCATGAGCCAAACATGCCGTATAAGTCTTTGAGATAGTCAGCAGCGGCTATGGTTGATTTTACAGGGTCTTTTCTCTCATCTCTCCACCAATCAATTACCAGTCCGTATCTTTTAGCGGTTGCCTCTATGAACTGCCACGGACCTACAGCCCTCGCTCTCGAATAAGCGTTGAGATTGAAACCGCTCTCAATCAGGGGAAGAAATACTAATTCGGAAGGCATTTCCTTTTCCTTTAAGATTTCTTCCATTAGATCAACATATCTTGCAGACCTCTCAAGCCAGATCGAGAATCTCTCCCTCATCCTTTCAGAAAAGAGGTTAAGGCTTTTGTTAATGGCTTTTAACGCAGTATTGTTTGATTCATAAGAAAGCCCCAATGGGAATGAAGGCTTTTGCTCTTTATCAGGCAATGGAGCCGATGGAGCGCTCATAGGAGACTCTTGAACAGGTTTATTTTCATGCTGGACAGAGGTGTTGTCAGCCATAGATATTTGCAGATTTTTGGGAAAAACCTCGCTGCCGGAGGGCTGGCGGCATAGACCATCACTTGTAAAATCGGAGGATGTTTTATCCAGACACAAATCTTTAATTGTAAGGGGAGGAATATCAAGATGATGTCTTTCGACAAAATTTTTATAGCTGGTTACTTTTTCAGCAGATACATGCGAAGTGAAGAAAAAGATAAATAAAAATAAAACCCCTATCGCAATAAATCTCGACATAGCTATATGTTTTAACCTTTCTAACTAAAAAAGTCAAGAGAGGGAACCTCTCCCTTTTTTCAGCTTTTCACTTCTCATTCGACATAGTGATTCCTGACTATTATCCTGCCCACCTCTCATAAAAGACTATTTCTTTTAAAGGTTTTCTCGGTGGCATCTCCTTCTTTTCCTCGGGAGGATAGCCTATAGGGAAGATGCCAACAACCCTGATCTCATCTGGTATTCCCAGAAGCTTGCGAAGTCCATTTTCGTCAAATATACCTGTAAAGACAGTCCCCAAACCAAGCCCCCTAACAGCAAGCATCAAGGTTTGGGCGGCTATCCCAATGTCAGCCATATAATATGGTTGATTCTGCACCACCCCAGAACGGCCCGGGTCCGCACAGGCAATTATCAAAACAGGGGCTTCTGCAATGCCCTTTTTTGCAGGGTTGGTCTTGTAGCCCATTGGTTTTAAAAGGGATTCAGGTGATGAAAGTTCGCTTATTGTCTGTTTTGTCTTTTCGTCTTTGACCACCACAAACCGCCAGCACTGCATATTTGACCAGGAAGGCGAGTGGCGGACTGCATCCAGAATCGCCTCGATATCCCTGTCAGCAACAGGTTTGTCAGCAAACCGTCTGATACTTCTCCTGGTTTTAATTGCCTCAAAAACATCCATTTTTTTACCTCCACTCCTGTTTAAGGCTATTTGACTTGTAGTTCAAATGTTCTCACTGCCTTGCCGCCATCAGAGTCGGCGGCGGATGCAGTGAATTTATAAATCCCCTTTTCCTTTTTTTGGGGCTTCCAGATTATCAATCCAGTTTTACTGTTTATCATCATTCCATCCAAAATGGGGGGCTCAAGGGCATATGTGAGGATATCTCCGTCAGGGTCATTTGCTGAGAGTTGGAGTTCAATGGCATCGGTTAATTTTGTGTTTAAGGGTATCTCCTTGTAGTCAAGTGAAGGCGGTGAATTTTCTATAAGAACGGGAACGCTTATAAAAGAATGCCCCTGTTTGCCTTCCATAAAAGGCGTCACTACTACTGTTATCTGGTCATTTTTCTTAAACCTCTCTTTTGACAGGATATTATTTTTGACATCTTCAATTGCTGTATTGTTTACATACCATTTATACTCATAGGATACCTTATGATTATCATAATTGGCTGTTGCCTCAGCTTTTATGCTATCTGTAATGGTGGGGTTTTGTGGAAGCAGTTTTATTGATTGCACAATCAGAGGATCGGGTGGTTTTTTCTCCGGATCTTCATGCGGTTTAACTGAATCTTCCTTTTTCTCCTTTTGAATAAGCAACTTGAAAAACTTGGTTGGCTCTTGTTTTTCAAAACCCCTGAATATTTTAGACTGCGTCTGCTGAAATTCATGGGCAAGATATACGAAAGAAAAGATAAGGAAAATTATAGCTAAGATTAATGTGGCCCGCCGTACCGTCTTTTTACCTGATTGCAGCATATTTAGATTATATTATAAATCTGGACTGAATTGCTATATTTTAAAATGCCGTACCCAACCCTTTATTGCTTCTCTAAAAAAGGTTTTTGACAGTATATTATGGCAAAAAAGCCGAAAAAAGCGGTGTTCCTAATTTAGCTAGCGTCTGTTTATAAAGTCGGTTTCTGTGTCATTCTCGCAAGCGAAGCGCGTCGAGAATCCTTCTGTAAAGACAAAAGAAAGATTCTGGACAAGCAAGAATGACAGAAATATGGTAACCATGCAGCTTGCTGCATGGAATTGCAAATTAAAGCTGAAAGATAGGGATAAAGAAGTTTTTAAAAAATTCTATAGTTTATAGACAGATGCTATTTTATTTAAGGGCTTCCCAAAGGGCTTCTTTAGAAGGATAGATTATACGCAGTTCATCGAGTTCCTTCTGAAATTGTTCAGCGCTCCAGTAAGGAATAATCCTTATCTTTGTTTCAGCTGCCTTGAAAAAACCTTTAAAGATGTTGCCCATGAGTATTGATTTTTCGATGCTTCCTGAGTCCCCATAGAGGTGAACAGCGATATCATCTTGATTTGAGATTAGCCGGAATAGTCCTTCTCCGCAACCTTCTTCATAATAGTTCCAAAAGATTTCATATAAGCGCGAGGTAGTTCCAAACTGAAACATCACAACTATGATGGCAATATCGTTTCTTTTAAAAAGACGAACTCTAAATCGGATTTTGGCGGTAGTTAGCTGATTTATAAAAGCGGTTTCCTCACGCAAAAGAAAATCTATCCTCGGTTCGGGTCTGTGAGTAACCCCAAAAATTACTGTTCCTATAGGAGATGAAGAGATTTTATACTCGTTGGTTTGCAAAGATATTTAATTCCTTATGTTGCTGTTATCCCGTAAATGTCTTGGAAAATTTGGGCTGCGGAATGTGAAGATATCTATTCCTCTTTGATTAGATTATTTAGAGTCTGTTTATAAAGTCGGTTTCTGTGTCATTCTCGCAAGCGAAGCGCGTCGGGAATCCTTCTGTAACAACCCCCTTTGTTAAGGGGAATAAAGAAAGATTCCGGACAAGCCGGAATGACAAAAAAATCTTAGTTTATAAACAGGCACTATTTACTCAGAGGTTTTTTTAGCTGCCTTTTTATTTATATAAAATTGCTGAGCGATACCGAGAATATAGTTGACAAGCCAATACAGGACTAATCCTGACGGGAATGTTAGGAACAGAAATGTAAAAACTACGGGCAAAAGCATCATCAGCTTCTGCTGTTTTGGGTCCATCGTTGACGGAGTCATTTTCTGCTGTATTACCATTGTGGCCCCCATGATAATCGGCAATATGTAATAGGGGTCTTTTTCGGAAAGATCGGTTATCCATAACATAAAAGGGGCGCTTCTTAATTCGATTGAAATGGAGAGTATTTTATAAAGGGCAAAGAAAACAGGAATCTGGAGCAGTATGGGCAGGCATCCGCCAAAGGGATTAACCTTATGTTTTTTATACATTGCCATAAGTTCCTGATTCATTTTCTTGGGATCCTTTTTGTACTTTTCCCTAATTTCGTTAATTTTGGGCTGTATATCCTGAACCTTTTTCATGGATGTCATACCCTTGCTTATAATAGGGATAAAAGGTATTCTTGTTATTACTGTGAGCATTATAATGGCAACCCCATAATTATGAAATACACCGTAAAAAATATTCATAAGCCATAGAAGAGGTATAGCAAGGATGGAAAATATTCCAAAATCAACAATATGCTCAAGTCCTGCCTGATATTTTTTTAATGTTTCATATTCTTTTGGTCCTGCATAAATCATGTAATTATTAGTTCCAGCCGGCATTTTAAGTGCTATAAGGGCATAACCGTTGCTGTTCCATACCCTAGAGTCTTCTATCTGAGTCTTGGGCACAATTGAAGCGAAGAAATATTTATCTTCCTGAGCTATCCATTTAAGCCCTTGTTTATAGTTTTTTGAACTGTCCTTGTTTAAGCCCTCTACTGTAAATTCGAGCCTGTCTGTATCCTTTAGAAGAACAGGTCCAAAATGAGCGGAATCATTCCTTTCGTATATCCCAAAATCCTTACCTAATGTTATCCAGTAATAATTTAAGCCTTTGACATCGTCTTTTAAGTTAATGCTGTAATCATCATGAGTAAATGTATATGATCTTATTATTGTCAGTTCAGGAGAGGTAAACTCAAAAATTAAAGATGCGGTGGGCATGGAGTTATCGAGCTTTATTTCAGAGCTTTTTGTCTTAAAAATTAGGTTAGAGAGCTGAAAAGTCTCATCCATGCCAAGTCCAAGTGGCGGAACGATGTTGTCACCTTTAAAACTGATTTGCCTGCCGTTTTTATCTGCATATTTCTTCAAGGTTACGCTTTTAATCACAGCGCCTTTTGCAGAAAAAACAGCCTGATACAAATCATTCTCGACAAATATTTCTTTGTCAAAATCCTTGCTGTCTCTTTGGTCTTTGTATGCAGCAGGAACATTTATACTTGCCATTGGAGCGGGGGTTGTTTTGGACATATCTACTGGTTTTTCCTGTTGAGCTGCGGTAGTTTTTTGAGGCTCTTGAGATTTCTCCTTATGTAAAGAGGAATCTTTTGGGGGCTGAGGTTGAGAGGGTGGAAATAATTGTTGGTAACCAATAAGCACTAAAATGGATAAAACTATAGCGATTATAACATTTCTGTCCATGACAATTCCTTTTTACAATTACTTCTTGACAGGGTCATATCCTCCCGGATGAAATGGATGACATTTAAGAATTCTCCTTGCCGAGAAAAAAAAACCCTTCATAACGCCAAACTCCTTGATAGCTTCAATAGCATATTCCGAACATGTAGGTATGAACCTGCAACTTGGCAAAAAGAGGGGTGATATAAAATAACGATAAAGCTTGATTAATCCTATAAACAATTTTTTCAATTGTTGATAAAACCTCTATACCGTGAGGCGCCTTCTGCCCTTACTACGTCTGTTTCTTAGAACCTTTCTGCCGCCGCTCGAATTCTTCCGTGTCAAAAAGCCGTGCGTTCTTTTTCTCTTAATTTTATGTGGACGATATGTAGTATATGTTCCCACTTCCAATAGCCTCCCAAAATAAATCTGAGGTATTTAGTATATGATTTTGTTAGAAATAAAGTCAATTTTATAAAAAAGCAAATAGTTTTAGCAGATTTGAGAGGACTCGATGTGGTTTAGCTCTCAGGCTTTGCTTGATAGAAATTCTATAAATATTCTTATATTTTCTTCAGTTTCATGCTATTGACCGAAAATAAAGATAGACCTGCAAACCACTCTATTTATCTGTCATTCCGAACACCAAACGAGTGTGAGGAATCTTTAAGTTAAACGATTAGATTTCTC
>JBBIIV010000017.1:0-25843 GCA_037446295.1 Nitrospirota bacterium | reverse complement strand
CATTGCAACTTGCTGGCGTGCAGGAGGTATTTGAAACAGGTGCCTGACCTCCTGATAGAGATATTGACTGATTATACGGTGTTCCTACCGTAGCGACCGGCAGCGCACCTGGTGCAGGAGTGGCTGTAAAAGCAGGACAGCTTCCTCCTCCCCCGCCTGAAGGATTGATTGTTAGTGCAAAACTCCTTGCGCTTGTTGTGCAGGTATCACTTACTGTAGATGTGACTGTATATGTTCCTGCTGTGCCTGAAGCTGGTGTTCCTGATATAGAATTGCCAGAACAAGCAAGTCCGCTCGGGCATGAAGGAGATACAGACATGCTCCACGAATAAGGGGTCCTGCCGCCTGATGCGGATACTGCAGCAGAATAGGCTGATCCTTCATAGGCAGACGGGAGTGTCTCTGTTATAATTTTTAACGGTTTGGGTCTAACGGGGATTGAGCCTGTGTAAGATTGTGCTGGAGAGCCTGCTGAATCATTAACTGTTGCACTTACGTTTATGGAGGATGAACAAGCTGTAAGTTCACCTGTATTTGGCGCTGCATTATTCACATTGATCGTTCCAGATATAAGGCCTGCTGAGTTTATGGCAAGTCCGCTTCCTGTTGAGCCTGCCCATGTATATGGTGGCTTGCCCCCCATAGCCTGCATTGAATAAGAGTAAAAAGAATCTTCTTCCCCTTGCGGCAGAGAAGGCGGAGATGTTATCACGAGAGGCTGAGGACAGCCCCTTGAAGCCCTTATTTCATCCAAAGACGCATAAGCGACGGCATCGTCGTAATTATATTGAGGATTTGTGGGTGTATATGTGCAGGGGCCGTTGTAGCCCATATCCTGAAGGCGGACATAAAAAGGAGAGGCTGTTCCTGTGCAGGCGCCGTGTGCATCAGCGCCAGTGCTGTAAATTACAAAGGCAATATTGGATTTAGCATTGTAAGTTGAACAGTTTAGATTTGTGCATTCATTGACAGCCATGGAGGTGGAATTCACTCCGCAGGCATCTCCAGAGACAAATTCATTAGCCCGGTAATAAGCAAGGGGCTTCTGCCATGCATCTATACCTTTTGCGCCTGCTGCCTCAAGATCGGCAGGGAGATGCCCATTTTTCACTGCGTATCCAAAAACCGCATCTTTTGCTGTCTTTACAATCTCCCTTGTTTCAGTTACCTTAGCCCTCTTTGTAAGCGTCCCTAAAAGTCCGCCACCAATGGTTACAAGCAGCCCTATGACTACCAAAACTATAGCAAGTTCAATAAGGGTGAACCCTCGCTTTTCAATAAAGTGGGACGTCCGAAGAGTTATAAAGTGTTGAATCTTTTGCTTCAATTTAAATGTCCTCAAAGGGCGCGCGGCAATCCACCCTGAAAGGTCTTTAGGATAGCTAAGCCTATAGTAATCTCGCATGAGATTCCTCGCTTTGCTCAAAATGACACTTCGTATCAGATTGCTTTGTTGCCATAGTGACGAAGCAATATATAGGATTTGAGTTAATACTTTTTATCAAAAAGATATGTGACCGTCACACTTCCAGAGGCAGGCCATGCAGCAGGAGCAGATGTCCCCGTAGTGCCGCAATACTGAACCCTCCCCTTAGCGCCGTCTGCTGTGCCGTCAAAGGCTGTGTCAAGCTGGGTGGCATAATCGATAGCAACATTCGCTAAGAGCATCACATTGCGAGTAGCAGCAGAACCGCAAACAGCGGCTAATTCAGCAATATTTATCGTTACATCAGCCTCTGTATCAGCTGGATAAGCCAGCTTTGCATTATCAAGATCGGTCTTAAGGGCAACAAAAGAGTTTATCAAACCGTCCTTAGGATCGGTAGTATCGCCGGGGAAATAACCTCTTTTGTCATAAAAAGTCCAGATAGGCACTTCCCACTTGCTTGGGAAGTTGATAATCTTTTTCACCTTTGCGCCCTCAATTAAGTCCTGCCCTTTTAAGACAGCGCCTAATATAATCCCAATAATCACCAGCACTATGGCAAGCTCTATTAGGGTAAAACCTTTTTGATCCTTGACAATTCTCATCTTAATACCTCCCAACCCCTAGTGGGGCGAGTCTTCAGCTTACCCCCTTATTTTTGCACCAAAGATATTTTGGTGTTATATATACTTAGAGTCTGTTTATAAAGTCTGTTTCTGTGTCATTCTCGCCTGTCTGCGTGCCACGCACAGGCAGGCAAGCGAAGCGTGTCGAGAATCCTTATTTGACAACCCCCTTTATCCCCCTTTGTTAAGGGGGAATTAAGAAAGATTCCGGGCAAGCCGGAATGACAAAAAAGCAATAGTTTATAAACAGACTCTACTTCAGGTTATCGTTCCAAAACCAGAACTTTAATATTTACATGTAATTGTAGTCAACAGGCTGACGCCCATTTGCAAATTAGAATCTGTAATATACGATCACTGGAGCGCCTGCGGCAGTAAAATCAGCGCTTCCTTGAATTGAGCCTGTATTCCAGACGCCGTCGTCATACTGGGTATCAATAGAATAAGCTACATCCCTCGGAATATTCTGCATGGCAATCCAGTTTGCAGAAACAGTATTTACAGTTCCGTAAGCAACAACAATAGCGCCGCCGTATGAGTTTCCGGGATTAGTCCTTGTGCCTCCTGCTCCAGTTATTATATTAGCCCATCTAAGATGGCTCCACAAATTACAAGACTCAGCCCCAAGCGCCTCTGCGCCCGAACATGTATACACAAAACCGCCATCAATATTCCCGTTGTTGTTCCCTGCCTGAAAGCCTGTCCATGTGGGATGCAATGTATTATCATCTCCTGGAAATTTGCCGTATTTGTCATAATAGGTATAAACGGCTGCAAGGATTTCGCGATACTGATTATACGCCCTCTTAATCTTTGCGTTATTAATCAACTCCTGCCCCTTTAGGATCGCCCCTAAGATTATACCAATAATGACCAAGACAATCGCCAGCTCAACTAATGTGAAGCCCCTTTGGTTTCTCATTCCAAGTCTCATATCGCTTTCTCCTTTTTAAGAATTTTTTTGATTGTTTTTTTTAAATGGTATAACGAATTTGCTTGCTATGTCAATAGATTTTTGCTATCATAATGCATTATGGCTTTGATTAATAGGAAAACTTGCAAATCTAAAAGCTGTTTTGCCCCGATTTTCTTCAGTTTGATTATCCCCTTTTTTATTTTCTCCATGCTCTTTTCTTTTTCCACTGAAGCTATTGCCTTTTGCTTTTCTGAAGCGGGTGCCTCCTACGGCATAAGCCCCCAATTACTTAAAGGTATCGCAAAGGTGGAATCGAACCTAAATCCAAAAGCTATTAATAGAAACCTTAACGGCTCTGTTGACATGGGACTCATGCAGATTAATTCCTCGTGGATAAACAGGCTTAACCTCGACCCTCATAGATTGCTAACCGATCCCTGTTATAATGTAGCAACAGGCTCGAAGATATTACACCACTGCATAGATAAGCATGGCTACACATGGGAGGCGGTAGGCTGTTATAACGCTGTAAGCAGGCACAAAAGGATAGATTACTCATGGAGGGTGTTTGAGATACTCAAAGCCGAGCAAAAAAATACCCCCAAGACATCGGCGAGTGAACCTTCAAGCTATGCTCTAAAGGCGTCAAAAAAAGAGCCGGGGATAACCTTCACAGAAAGGCGTCAGACATTGACATTCACGGTTAAAGATAATGCTGCTATTGAGTGAAAATAAGATATTATGAGCCTCCTGTCAGATCTTTTATCAAAAATAAGACAGCCACAACCCAAAAAGGATGTCCCGCCCAATCTTAAATCAATTTTTGCTTCCGCTAAAAAAGCCGAAACAAAACGAAAAAGATTTGCCTTCCTGATTATTTTGTTCTTAATAATAGTAGGTTCAGGCTTTGCGGCAGTTTATGTCTTTGACAAATTTTCCGAGAGCGAACATCAGAAACGTCTGATCATCGCTAAAAAGGCTGAAAGGGAGGCATCCGAAAATAAAGTTGTTCAGCATGAGATAAAAGAGCTAAAGAACGATGAACAAGATAAGAAAAACAAAGAACGGATATCTAAAGATGGCAGGGATGAAAAAAACGCCAATATAGAGCCCCCCTTAAAAAGCGATACTGTTCTAAAAGCCTCCCCACAGAACGGCGACCTTAAAAAAAAACCCCAACCTCCTGGACAGAAGATAGAAGATGCCAAAATTTCTGAAGCAACTCCAGCAAAGAAAGATATTGCAGTCGCTGAGGCAAGAACGACCCTCAACCCCGAAATAACAAAACCCGACACATCGGAAAAAGACCTTTATCTTTATCAAGCAAGGGATTATGAATCGAAAGGGATGTTCCATGAAGCGGTAGAAAGCTACAAAAAGGTTCTTAATATTGAGTCAAAAAACTACAGGGTTGTGAATAATGTAGGTTCAATACTTATTAAGTTGAAGTCCTATGGAGAGGCAATATCATACCTCCAAAAAGCCATTGAATTAAAGAGCGATTATGTTCCTGCCATTATCAACATGGCTATAGCCCTTGCCTGTGTTGGACAATATGATGATTCAGAAAGACATTTATTGAAGGCAATGGCTCTTGAGCCTTCTAACAGAGAGGCATTGTTTAATCTTGGCATCTTATACGAGAGACAGGGCAATGTTCAAAAAGCAAGAGATTATTTCACGAAACTTAAGCAGGCAGGGGATAAGAGAGGAGAGGCTGCCGTTGAGAGACTCAGGCGCTGAACCGGTGAGAGGCTAATGGTTAAGAGAGACTGACTTGTCGGCAATCCAGCACTCCCTCCCATCAGAAATCCTTGTCTTATACCATTTCTTGCCTGTTGCTTCTTGAAGTTCATCTATTATTTGAAGTGTGACACCCTTAGAAGCCCATGTTACAGGAGTTGAATCAAGCGAAGGTTCTGCTCTGAGATTTGCGGATTCAGCTATTACAATAGCAGTCTTTACACCTTTTGCCCGTAAAGTTTTAGCTTTATCCTGCCCGACATTCATATTAGGCATATTAGACATATCAGGCTTTTTTTTGTCAGATGCCTCCAAAGAGGCATCAACGCTTGTTGAAGGCTTTGAAAAGCTCGCTGGAGGGGTATCTTTTTTTTTAACAGAAAACCAATCCCTTTGCACAGAATAATATCCGGCAGCCAGAAGGACAAAAACTATACAAATCACCCCTATATATTTTGCCTTTAACCACTTCAATGGACTTGAATTTCGGGCAGATATTAAGCCGTCAAGGTGCTTCACAGCATATTTCAGATGCGTCTCTGTAACGACATTGCTATTATCTAAATAAGCTGACATCAAAGCCCTTGAAAAAAGTATATTGATTAATCTGGGAATTCCTTGAGAAAAGTGATGGGTAGTCTTTGAGTGCCCGTCATCCACTTTCAAAAAACCTTTGCCTGCTTTTATGAGCCTGAAATTTATATACTCAAATGTTTCTTTTTCAGTAAGCGGTTTTAACCTAATCCGTATGGTTATCCTCTGATTCAGTTGTCTCAAGTTATCCTGATTTAACCTCTTTTCAAGTTCAGGCTGGGCAAAAAGCACTATCTGTAAGAGCTTGCTTTTTTCAGTCTCAAGATTAGAAAGAAGCCTTAACTCCTCAAGGGTCTCATCGGGCAGGTTCTGAGCTTCATCGACAATAATGATTACAGGCTTTCCAGCAAGGGACCTTTCGAGCAAGAAATCCCTAAAAGCCTTCAAGATATCATTTTTATTCGATGCCCTTAGCTTTACATTTAGGTCATCAAGAATAGAAACGAGAAACTCCTCTGGCGATAGTCTCGGCGTCAATACCAATGCAGTTTCTGCCATGCCTTTCCATGTTTCTTTGAAAACATTTAGAAGGAGGGTTTTACCTGTCCCAGGCTCTCCTGTCACAAGGCAGAATCCCTCCCTCTGCTCTATCACATAATTCAAGCTCATCAAAGCCTCGTTGTGTCCTGCCGAGGGAAAAAAAAAGGCGGTGTCCGGCGTTAGCCTGAATGGGTCTTCCTTTAGTCCGTAAAACTCTAAAAAATCCATCATCTCCCCAGCTTGGAAACAAGTTCATATATAGGGAACAGCAAGCCGACTATAATAAATACAAAGATAAGTCCGATCAAACCAATAATAATAGGCTCTATCATTTTGCCAAGCCTTTCTGATATATCATCCAGCTTTTTAAGGTAGAACTCCGAAAGATAGCCAAACTGGTCGTCAAGGGTGCCGCTCGTTTCTCCCACATATATCATCCTTGTAACCATAGGTGGAAATATTTTGTGTTTTTTCAGAGCTTCGGATATACGGCTCCCTGCCAATATTGTATCCTTTGAGTCCATAATTGCCCTTGTAAAGACTTCATTGCCTATAAGTTCTGATGCGATAGTGAAAGACCTGTCTATAGTGATGCCAGCGACAGTGAGGATTCTCATCTGCTCGGTAAACAGGGCGAGAAGTTTGTTGTAAATGATATGTCTGATTACCGGCAATTTGATTTTAGCCATATCTACATAATATCTGGTTTCCCTCTTTTGCCTGAGCAGTTTGACAAAAGCAAACGCTGCCACGGGAAAAAGCAATATCAGATACCAATAAGAACTGGTGAAATTACTTATATGAATTAATATCCTTGTCTGAATAGGCAATTCAAGACCCATTTCCCTGAAAACAGATATCAACTTAGGCAGGACATATATGAGCCAAAAAAGGAGGGCGCTCATCGTTGTAATAATGGCAAAGATTGGATATATAAGCGCCCTTTTGATAGTAGCGCTCAAATCCTCCATCCTCTGCAGATGAACAGCGGCATCTGCAAGGCTTTTATCAAGCGAGCCTGTTTCTTCTCCCACTTTAACAAGACGAACGAATATATCTGGAAATATGAGCTTGTTTTCTGCTATAACATCGGAAAATCTGGAGCCGAGCATTAGCATTCTAAGCATCGCAACAAGTCTTTCCTTGAAATACTTATTTTCTGCTGTCTCTGCTAAATCGGAAACCGCTGTTGTTAATGGTATGCCAGCCCTGAGCATTAATGAAAGGTTATTGGCAAACTCAATAATATCATTTCTGCCGACCTTTCTTGCGTGCAATTTATTGATAATTGAGGCGATATAATCATTGGTTTTCTTTATATTTATAACATTGAGACCTGACGATATAATCCCGTTATAGGCAGCATCCATATCTGAGCTTTCTATCAACCCCTTTACTATAGCGCCTTTATGGTTTATCGCCTTATATGCGAAGAAAGGCATTACCCTGCCACCCTTGATATTTCACTAAATGTTGTTAAGCCTTCAATAGCCTTTTTTATGCCGTCGTCCCTTAATGTCTGCATGCCGTTTTTTACAGCCGCCTCTTTTACCGAACCAACAGACGCACCTAAATAAATAAGTTCTTTTATATAATCGTCAACAACTAAAATCTCGCCTATTACTGTCCTCCCTGCATATCCAGTGCCGTCACACCTGATACAGCCTGTTCCCTTAAAAGCCTTTTTGATTTTACCTTCCAACTCTACAAAACCCATCTTTCTCAATTCATCAGGCGCTAATTCATACTCAGTCCTGCAGTTTAGGCATATCTTTCTGACAAGCCTCTGCGCGATAATAGCAACAAGAGAAGCAGACAAAAGATATTTATCGACATTAAAGTCTATCAGTCTTGGTATGGCGGTAACCGCATCGTTAGTATGCAATGTGGTAAGAACGAGATGACCTGTGATAGACGCCCTTATCGCTATCCTTGCTGTATCTTCATCCCTTATCTCGCCAAGAAGGAGTACATCGGGGTCCTGCCTCATAAAGTTTCTGCCTGCCGTTGCAAAGCCATATCCTGCCTTTTCATTAACCTCTGTCTGCTTAACCATGCTCAGTCTATATTCAACAGGATCTTCCACGGTCAAGACATTTTTTTCGAGAAGATTTATCTCCCTTAAAGCTGCATACAAAGTTGTAGTCTTGCCGCTTCCTGTAGGCCCAGTAATAAGGATAATCCCATAAGGTTTAAAAAAAAGAAGCCTGACCTTCTCGGCATCTTCTTCCTGAAAACCCAGGTTTGAAATGCGCAAAAGCGGGCCTGAACCCTTGAGTATCCTGATGACAATGTTCTCGCCATAAATAGTTGGTATAGTTGAAACACGCATATCGTATTTTTTATTCAAAAAATCAAAAGAAAAAGAACCATCTTGTGGGAGCCTGTTCTCGGCTATATCAAGCTGCGAGAGTATCTTAATTCTCGAGATAACGCCATTCTGTGCGTTCTTTGGAAAACAGAGAGAATGATGCAGAACCCCGTCAATTCTGTAAAAAACATGAACGGTCTGTAGTGCGGGGGTTATATGAATATCTGTGGATCTTCTTCTGATGCCATCCATTATCAAAAGTTCAGTAAGAGAAGAAGTCATGGCACCAGTGGGCAATCCTGATGATTTAATTTCATTTATAATACTATCAATACGCTGATTAAGGGGGTGTTTGAGGAAATAATATGCCACTTCTAATTTTTCATAAAAACTCTCTGAATCAATCATATATATGTGAGGGGGCTTGCCGCTTATTTTAGTCGCAGTATCAATAGCAAGTATATTATTAGGATTGGTAATCCCTATGCTTAAGGCTCCGCCATCCAACCGAAGAGGCAGAAACCCCGTTCTTTCAGCGGTCTCCCTTGGCACAAGCCTCAATGCGTCATCTGAAAGGGGATAATTATCAAGATCAATGAACCTCAGTTCTGACTGTTCCGCAAGGGTCTGAGCAATCTCCTTGGATGTGACAAAACCCAGCTTGACAAGGGTCTCCCCCAAAAGGTCGCCTGTTATTCTTTGCTGTCCCAATGCAACATTGACCTGCTGTTCTGAAAGCAGTCCTTTTGTCGTTAATAATTTACCGAGTTTCATCGCTGCTATGATATTATAACTCTGGGCCTCAGCATTATGATAAGCTCTGTCTTTTCGCTGATGCTGTCCCTTCTCTTAAACAAATGCCCGACAATAGGGACATTCCCGATAAAGGGGACCTGTGCGTCTATCTCGCTGTCTTTATTTTGTATGAGACCACCTATAACTATAATATCCCCGTCCTTAATCTTAACCGTTGTGCTTAGTTCTCTGAGATCAACCGTGGGCAGAGAAATTTGTATCATGTTTTCTCCAACCTTTCCGACAGTTTTATCATCGAGTCGGACAAGATCAGAAACTATAGGCGTAATCGACATTGAGACATCCCCATTTTCACTAATAAAAGGAACGATGCCGATTATAATACCTGACAGCACACTGCTTGTCTGTACTGTAAATGTAGTAGTGCCTGTGCCAGGTGTAGTCACGGCTGATGTAGTTGTCTCAACACGGGAAATAAAATTTACATTCCTGCCAACGCTTAGCAGAGCGGTTTGCCCGTTCATTATATTTACCCTTGGATTTGAGAGAACTTTTATATTTCCCTGTGTCTGAAGCGCCTTCAAAAGCCCTGTAAAATCCCATCTATAAAGCCCTACCTGAAAATTCGGCAAATCGCCGGTAACATCGGAGAATTTTGAGGTTCCAAAGCTAATCTGCCCAAGATTATTTATATCAAGAGCTGTCCAATCAATACCGTATTTAAGTCCCTGTGAAAGCTGAATTTCAACAATCCGCGCCTCTACCATAACCTGCCTGTTTAATATCTTTTTGAGGGTCAGCAGATAATTCTCAACCATATGAAGTTTATTTTTCGAAGCTGTAACCACTATAGTGCCGGTCATTCTATTAATATTATAAGAAGCGTTTGGCGCTGAGCGGAGAAGATTTGCGAGAGACTTCTCAAGGGAATCCCAAAACTTTAATGAATCCTTATCTGCCTGAACTTTCTGAGTAACAGAGCCTTTAATGCTCGTTGTGCCTGTTGTGCCTCCTGCGCCTGCCAGCCCCGTAGTGGCGCCGCCCAATATATCTCCTCCGACATCAACCCCATATTCTTGAATGACAGCCGGCTGTCCAAACTCAAATATCTTCGTATCAACTGCTCTTACAAAAAGCATATTTTCCCTGACAAAGAAAAAATAATCGGCTGATGTAAATATTGTATTTAAAGCATCCTCTGCGGTAACATTCTTCAGTGTAATCGTTACAGGAGTTTCAGGGTCAACGCCTTTTTCCATCACAAGATTTAATCCAGTCGATTCCGCTATCACATGAAGGACATCCCTAAGAGGCGTGCCTCTTGCAGAGATAGAAACAATCCTTGTCTTTAAAGGCGAAAGTTCTTCTGATACAGGCGCAAATTCAGGAGTTTTTTCAATCTCTGGAACCTTTATTTGAGCAGGCTGTGGTTCTGATATCCCATGCTCCTGCTTATTAAGACCCTTCCCTTCGTTTGTCTCCTTTCTTCCCGCTGTCGAACATCCAGAAATAAAAATAAGCAGCAAAACCAGAGAAAGAGATGTTTTTGCGAAGGTTTTGAACTTGCTGCTCTGAGCAGGCGAGATAAACCTTGCTCTTTCGGGTATGGCATTAATCTTTAGTGTTTTATTTTTCATTATTATTTTTCCTCCAAATATAACCATCTTGCCTCATTTGTTTTTAAAATATGCCTTACCAACACCCTGTTTTTCTCAATCTTTGTGAGTTTCATACTGCTGACTATATCTCCCTCTTTTAGAACCAAACCATTGACAATCGCCATATTCCCCTTTTTTTGCCCCGTGATTATCATAGTAACCTTGAGTTCATGGGTTTTTTCGGCTTCGGTTTGCATCTGAGTTCCCTGGGGTATTAATGCAGAAAGGGGAACAGCTGGAAAGTCTTTTTTTGCTATCCCAAAAGGGCTTTCGATGTCGTGAGTAATAGCTGGGGTTATTTCTCCTCTGATGTCTATTTTGTCCGGAACAAAATCGAGCAGCCTTTTCTCTACAGGCAAGAGAGGAGGCTCAAAAGGATTAATTAATAAAACCTTTACAATGATAAGAGCGAGCAAAATAAAGATAAACGGCAGAACCATCTGGAGCTTTTCCTTGTTTCCTATCATATATTGACCTTCAACCTTCCGACAGGCATTTTCAAAACGCCTTCAATCTTGGATGTCATAACATCGTCTCTTTGTTTGTAATGAGACTTCTCTATTACGATTGTCTTAAGATGAAAGGAAGGAAATCTAAGATTTTGAAGATACTCCAATTGCTTTAGAAAATTTCTATAATTTTCCATAGATGTCTTTATGCCAATGCCCAACAACAGCTCTCCCTTGTCTTCTTCAAAACTTGATATAGTAATCTCTGCATCTTTAAAAACCGCCTTAATATCATCAAGTGCGAAAAGTAAAAGTTCCTTATGGCTCTTTTCATAGTAATTCTTAGGAAGAAGGTTGTTTATCTTTTTCATTGCCAAATCTATATCTTGAATTGATTGTCTCATTTTTGAGGTATTTACGACTACCCGATTCATTTTATTTACAGCCGAATCAATGCTGTCGTAATACATGCTGACAAAGGTCGCTGACACAATAACCACTCCAAGCATGAATCCAGATAAAATATGCGAGCGGAGATATTTCTTGATTTTAGTATTAATCATTTATACTCCATTTCGACCATAAAAATTCTGGTTTTTAGTTCAATCGAATGAGATCTCAGTTTGGCATTCCTCGTCTCGGTGGATTTGTCTTCAATAGATTTGATAAACCTCTCATAATGACTCTGGATGCTTGCATAGTTTTCTGCCTTTACCTGCCCCTTTAACTCAACTTTAAAGATATTGGCATCTCTTTTTATAGATGCAGAATCAAGCTTGATATTATCTGTTTTTAAGCTCGAAATCAAAACCATCAATCCAGTGATATCTGGAAACGACTCAACATCTTTTAAATCATTCATAAAAGGAATATAACTTGACATTACAGCCTTTCTGGATTCATAAGACGATAATACCAACTCAATACCCGAGATATCCCCCCTTAACAAATCGAGTTGGGTCTTTTTGGCTATTATATCCTTTACGAGATACCCTAAATATCCCAAACCAAAAAAAGAAAGTATCGCAAAGATAATCGTAGTAGATTGTAAAAAAAGCTTAAGATTATAAAAGGCTCTGTAGTCATCCGACAAAATATTTAAATTTTTCCCGGCAGAAAAGGCTGATATAGGCGATACAAAATCTAAAAAGGTTTCGGATTTGGACGGGAAGCACGCAACAGGGGTGGAGGTATATGAAGAAACCTCATAAGAACTGCTCAAACTGCCAAAAATAAGAACATAAGATGGGGTTATTCTCATGGTTTGCCCGCAATAATTGATAGTCATATTGATATTCTGGATATCGAGGTCGCTTAAACCGTTTTCAAAAGACTGAATAATCCTTACAAAGTTTACTGCCTTATCCTTGACCAGAAAAAGTCTTTTATTAAAACCAGTCCCCGAAACACAGAGAGCAGGGTCATCCATTTCTATCTGAGAGGCTAAAGAAAAGATATCAGGATACAAAGCCTTGACGGTCTTCCCTTTTAAGATGAATCTATCGACTATAGACTTTATCTCATCGTTCTTTACAGCAAATACAAAAACCTCGTTCATTTTTATATTATCAACCATCTTTTCGCCTAAGACAAAATAAATAAAAGAAAATTCCCGAATATCTGACCGTTTTTTGACCTCTTCCCTAACAAGGTTTTTGAGAATATTCTTCTTAGTAATCGGCAGAGACAATATGTCCTGAAAGAATTCTCTGAAACTATTAACTACAATAAAAGCATTTGTTTTTTCCCTTGATAGGAAATCATCAAACTCTCTCTCTTTTAAAGTCAAAACATCCTTTACTGTAATATCTTTTCCTTTCTTTCCTGCATAGACAACTTTTACGATATCATCTTCAAAACTAACCGATATAACCTTGTCCAAAAACAACTCCTTTTATACTTCAAATTATATTCGTTAAGTTTTAAATCCCAAAACCGGCGATATCCATGTTAATGCCTTGTTTATCATTTCATTACGAGCAGATGAACGGCTTGTGGCAATTTCATTAGAAATGCATAGATTATCTTGTTGGACCCTCAACGACACACTCCTATCGCCGGACTTAAGTTAATGTTCTATTAAGGATAATATTACACTTTATAGGTGTATTACAATATCTTATTTTAATAAAATCTTAAATTAAGCGATTTTTTTATATTGTCATAACCTTGTTTGCGGTTTTTTAAAAAATGAAACACCATAAGATATTAAAGCAGCAAGAAAATATACAGGTATTGCCAGCTCAGTCATCTCTTCAAAAAAATTCTTTATAACCTCTCTTTCCTTATTAACCTCAAACCCTCTTAATGAGATATCAACCTCGATAGCAAGAAAAATAAAGATTATGCCATTAATAGTAAGAATTGCCCAGATTTTATTATCTCTAACACCATTAATAAGTTTTTTAAAGTTTTTCCAGACAAATGAAATAATCAACCAGATGATGCTAAATACAATAATACCCGCAAGCATTTTGGTCTCAATGGGGATGTCAGGCGCGAAATAAAATTTTGTTCGTGTAACGCTGATATCTGTAAATTTAACCTGAAAATCAAGCTCCCTTAACGCAAATACTATAAGAATCAAGCCCGCGCTCAAGCCCTTGTCCCAGACCTTCAACATTTTGTAAACAAAGCAAATCAAAGCAGCAGTTAAATAAAAAATAACCTGTGCGGCTTCGATTGGTCCGTCTTCATCAACCAACTCAATTGCAAGCTCTCGAGGCATATAAACCAGCATTAAACCAAAGGCAACAACAGCGACCGTACCAATAAGAAAGGGCTTGTAAATATTTTTTAAGAGTTTTAATATCGAAGTTAAAGCATGCAATTTATGAGAAGCTCACCTTAACAGGTTTTCTCTCGATTTCGGGCGACTCGAGCTGGAACAACTCGGCGTGTCTAAAGCTAAAAAGTGAGGCGACAATGTTTGATGGAAACGATTCAATGAGGATATTAAAGTCTCTGACGACGGCGTTGTAATATCTTCTTGCATATTCAATGTTATCTTCGAGTTCATTCAGATTGCTTTGAAGTTGCATGAAATTGGCGTTGGCTTTCAATTCTGGATACGCCTCAGCAACAGCGAAAAGGCTTTTGAGGGTATCCCTTATCATATTCTCGGCTTTAGCCATCTGGGCAGGGGTGTCAGCTTGCATCGCCATCGCGCGAGCTTGCGTAACCTTCTCCAGAAGTGTCCTTTCGTGAGAGGCATAGCCCTTGACAACCTCTACCAGATTGGGAACAAGGTCGTACCTCTTTTTACATTGGACATCAATGTCTGACCATGATGATTTAACCGTATTTCTTAGCCGTATAAGCCTATTGTAAATGACTATAACAGCAGCAATAGTTAAGGCTGTGATAATGAGGATTACTATAAAGAACAAAGTCATCTAACGAGCCGCCTCATATCAAATATATTACTATTATAATACTATAGATTATAGAAAACAGCAGGATTTTGCAAGGAGTATTCCATTACCCGAAAAATAGAGATAGAAAGTTGTCATTTCGAGCAGGTGAGCCGAAGCCCTGAGCAAAGCGAAGGGGAGAAATCTTATCGTTTAACTTAAAGATTCCTCACACCCATTCACTCCGTTGAGGGCAGGCCCGTTGGGTGTTCGGAATGGCAAATAAATAAAGCACTTTGCAGGTCTATCTCTATTTTTCGGCCATTACCTAAAAAATGTATTTTGTTTCATTTGCAGTTTACGGGGTCATCAATACTTGCTCCAAATCTTGATAATGCATATGATATACTGAATCTTATAAAGACATGGCTTTCCCTTGCAAAAAATAAGGAGTTAAATCAATATGCATATTTGTATTGTAGGAGCTGGATATGTAGGACTGGTCACTGGAGCGTGTTTTGCTGAGTTTGGTGTGTTTGTAACTTGTATTGACAAGGACTCAGATAAAATTGAACTACTCAAAAAAGGAATCATGCCATTTTACGAGCCGGGACTTGAGGATCTGGTTAGAAGAAACATAAATCAAGGGCGGCTTAACTTTACAACCAAACTTGGCGCAGCTGTCAAAAATTCTCTTGTCATCTTCATAGCCGTAGGAACTCCCCCAAGGGGAGATGGTTCTGCCGACCTAAGCTATGTCGAAGAAGTAGCGAAGGAAATCGCGGCCCATATAAAAAATTATACTGTCATCGTGACCAAAAGCACCGTTCCCATAGGGACGGGCGAGAAAATACGAAGTGTAATCTCTGCAAATCTTAAAGAAGAAGTTGATTTTGATATAGTTTCCAACCCCGAATTCTTAAGACAGGGCTCAGCTATTGAGGATTTTATGAGACCCAACAGGGTAGTTATCGGGGCAAAAAGTCACCAAGCAATATCTATAATGAAGGACCTTTACAGACCTCTTTATCTAATCGAGACCCCTTTTCTCATCACAAATATCGAGACGGCAGAATTGATCAAGTACGCCTCTAATTCTTTTCTGGCGACAAAGATATCCTTCATAAATGAGATTGCCATACTCTGCGAGAAGGTTGGAGCTGATGTAAATATCGTAGCCAAAGGCATGGGGCTCGACAACAGGATCGGTTCGAAATTTCTTCACACTGGACCCGGTTTTGGCGGTTCCTGCCTGCCCAAAGATACCAGGGCTTTAGCACAAATGGCAAAGGAGCATGATTTAAATCCTGAGATTATCGAAGCCGTTATAAGGACAAATGAGAGGCAAGTCGATTTTGTAATAAATAAAATTGAGAAGGCTTTTAAAACAATTAAAAGCGAGGTTTTTGCGATACTCGGTCTTTCCTTTAAACCCAACACAGATGATTTAAGAGAGTCTCCATCCATAAAAGTAATTAAAATTCTTTTACAAAAAGGTGCAAAGGTAAGAGCATGTGACCCTGCAGGCATGAGCAACGCAAGTCGAATTTTCCCAGAAATAACATATTGCGATGATGCTTACGATGCTGCAAATGGGGCAGATGCAGTTGTTATCCTGACTGAATGGAACCAATTTAGAAATCTTGATCTAAAAAGGCTGATGGATTTGCTTAATAAGCCGTATTTCTTTGATATGAGAAATATTTACGACCCTGTAAAAATGAAATCTCTTGGGTTTAAATATTACTCTATAGGGCGCCCTTGACTAATCAATCCTCCAGTTGAATGGTTTATCCAAAAACTGCCTTAAAAGTCATGGACAAAAAGGTCTTGATAAGGAAAAAATATGGGTTCAATAAGCATAAAGATTAAAATCTTTTTTTTGATATTTGCTATTTTAATAAGCTTCTCTGCTTGTGAAAAAAGAGATGCCAAAAGGGAGAGCGGCATAAAAAAACTCGTTATTGTGACAAGCCTGTTCCCCTTGTATGACTTCGCTAAAGAAATCACAAAAGACAAGGCAACGGTTACTATGCTGCTGCCGCCCGGTCTTGAATCTCACAGTTTCGAGCTGAAGCCGGCTGATATAGTAGCGCTCAATAGCGCAGATGTCTTCATCTTCACAAACAAGCATATGGAACCCTGGGTTGATGATATCCTGAAAGGCATCAGTTCTCATGACTTGGTCATTATAGATTCCAGCAAAGGGATTAAGCTCGCCGGTCAGAGACATGCACATGCTCATGATAACGATAAAAAACACAAGCACGGCAATGTTGACCCTCATGTTTGGCTTGATTTTTCAAATGCCCTTATAATGATTGATAATATTCTTGAGGGGCTCAGTAAGAAAGACCCTGCCAATGCGGGGTTTTATGAGCAAAATGCCAGAAATTATAAAAAAAGAATCACCGACCTTGATGAAAAATTCAGCAGAACCATTACCTCTTGCGACAAAAAGATTTTCGTTAGCGGTGGGCATTTCAGTTTTGGTTATCTTGCCAGCAGATACGGGCTAAAATATATTTCTGCCTTCGAGGGCTTTTCCCCGGATGCTGAACCCTCTCCGAGGCAGCTATCTAAAATAATAAAAACAATGAAGCAACATGGATTAAAACATATTTTTTATGAAGAACTCTTAACTCCTCGCGTAGCAAAAACCATCCAGATGGAAACTGGAGCGAGTCTTCTTTTGCTTCACGCCGCCCATAATATATCGAAAAATGAACTTGCTGCTGGTGAGTCGTTTATCTCCTTAATGGAAAAAAATCTCGCGAATTTGGCCAAAGGGCTCCAATGTCAACAGAAGTAATTACAGCAAGAGATATAACGGTAAAATACAACTCTATAGAAGTTCTTAGTGAAGTAAATTTCACCATAAATGCCAAGGATTATGTGGGTTTGGTTGGCCCAAACGGCTCTGGCAAATCAACCCTTATAAAAACCATATTGGGTTTTTTGAAGCCGGCAGCAGGAAAAATCGAGGTCTTTGGGTGCGATGTCGATCAACTCACTGAATGGGATAAAATAGGTTATCTGCCTCAAAAAATGAGTTTTTTTAATCCCAACTTTCCCTCCACTGTTGAAGAGATAGTGGCTCTTGGACTTTTGTCTAAAAAAAACTTTCCAAAAAGGATAAGCGGACAGGACAAAAAGGCTATAGACAAGGCATTGACGCTCCTAAATATTTATAATATCAGAAAAAAACTGATAGGCGACCTCTCACGAGGACAGCAGCAGAGGGTTTTAGTGGCAAGAACATTGGTTAATGAACCAGAATTGCTTATCCTTGATGAACCAACTACTGCGTTAGATCCCGAGATGAGGGACAATTTCTTTTCTATCATGGAGGAATTCAATTTAGTTAAAGGAACTACAATTATTTTAGTTACGCATGATATCGGAGGCATAGGGAAATACGCATCTAAACTTATGTATCTCGACAAAAGTATTATTTTTTACGGCAGTTTTGAGGATTTTTGTAAGTCTGAGAAGATGTCCTCATATTTCGGGGCCTCTTCACAGCACATAATATGTCATAAACACGATTGATTATTTATGGAGACAATGGAATTTTTCGGCTATGGATTTATTCAAAGGGCTTTGATAGCAGGCTCCTTCATTGCGCTTGTCTGCTCCCTATTGGGGGTTCAGCTCGTTCTTCGAAGGCTATCCCTTATAGGAGATGGCTTGTCGCATGTAACCTTTGGAGGGGTGGCATTAGGGATTGTCCTTGGGGTTTATCCTATCTATATCGCCATCCCTCTCGTAATCATCTGTTCATTAGGGATTCTCCAGCTGATAGATAGAGCTAAGATTTATGGTGATGCAGCTATCGGAATTGTTTCGTCCATAGGCATTGCTGCAGGAATTCTATTGGCAAGCATTGCCGGTGGTTTCAATATTGATCTGTTCAGCTTTCTCTTTGGAAATATATTAGCGATCAGCAAAACAGAGGTGATCATCTCGATGACACTCTCAGCTGTTGTGCTTGGAGTGATATTAATTTATTACTATGAGATATTCTCTATAACATTTGATGAGGAATTTGCAAGGACATCGGGGATAAACACAAAAAGGATTAACTCAATCCTCGTCATTCTTACCGCTGTTACTGTTGTGCTCGCAATGAAGGTAGTAGGCATAATGCTGACATCAGCACTTCTTATCCTGCCTGCTGTTAGCGCCTTCCAGATAGCCAAGGGCTTTAAAAACTCTCTATTGATCTCGTCCATTATCGCAGTCCTATCAGTGACTTCGGGAATTTTTATATCTTTTATCATCAATTTACCAACAGGCGCATGTATAGTCAGTATCAATTTCTTTTGCCTGTGCGGGATATTTCTCTATAAAAAAATTAAAAAATAACCTGTTCTTGCAGTCGCTAAAGGTTATAAGGATAACGGTAGGATTTATCTTGTTATCGAAATAACGAAATCACTTATTGAAAAGCATTTTAACTTCATGAATCAGGTCATTGATATCCTTAAACTGCCTGTAAACCGAGGCAAATCTCACATATGCAACCTTGTCAATTTCCTTAAGAGCGGAGACAACCTCCTCACCGATCCATGAACTGGAAATCTCTTTGACCCCCATCCCGATGAGTTTTCTCTCAATACTAGTAATGACATTCTCCAGCGCAGTTATTGATATTGGTCTTTTTTCACATGCCTTTTTAAGTCCGTTAAGGATCTTGTGGCGGTCGTAAAACTCTCGGCTGCCATCTTTCTTGATCACCATCGGAAGGGGGTCTTCAACCCTTTCATAAGAAGTGAAGCGGCCGCCGCATTTTATGCATTCCCTTCTTCTGCGGATAGCTTCTCCATCTTTGCTCATCCGAGAATCTATTACCCTATCCTCGATGCTCCCGCAAAAAGGGCATTTCATAATGGTAGTCCCTTATTTCACCGAATTTGAATAAACAGGAAACCTTTTACATAGACCCTTGACCGTTTTGTTGATTTGAACAAGCGCTGAGGGGTTTTTAACATTTTTGAGTATAGCTGAGATTATTTCAGCTATTTCGTCCATCTCCTTTTCCCTCATTCCTCTTGTTGTAACGCCGGGTGTGCCAAGCCTTAATCCGCTTGAGATTGATGGGGGTTTATCATCATACGGCACAGCATTTTTATTAGCGGTGATGCCAGCCTTGTCAAGTGCTTCCTCTGCGTCTTTGCCCGTTATACCCATGCTGCTCAAATCAATGAGCATCAGGTGATTATCTGTGCCTCCAGAAATAATTTTAAACCCGTGATTTATGAGAGTTGAAGCAAGCCTTTTTGCGTTTCTTACCACCTGCTGCTGGTAAGCCTTAAACTCATCTGAGAGTGCCTCTTTGAAAGCAACAGCCTTTGCAGCAATTATATGCATAAGAGGTCCGCCCTGAATTCCTGGAAAGACAATCTTATCTATGGACTTGGCGTAAGCCTCCTTGCACATAATGAGCCCTCCTCTCGGCCCCCTCATCGTTTTATGCGTAGTTGAAGATACAAAATCCGCGTGTGGAAAAGGAGAGGGGTGTTCACCTACCGCTACAAGTCCAGCAATATGGGCTATATCAGCTAACAAATATGCCCCGACACTCTGGGCAATTTTCGAGAATCCCTCAAAATCTATAAATCTGGAATAAGCACTCGCCCCTACCACTATTATTTTGGGTTTACGCATTTCCGCCAACTCTCTGACTTCATCCATATCAATATAACCAGTATTTCTATTGACCCCATAAAACCAAGTTTTATAGATCATTCCAGTAAAATTGACCGAGGCGCCATGAGAGAGATGCCCTCCGTGACTGAGGCTCATACCTAAAATTGTATCTCCGGGTTTGAGAATAGAGAAATATACTGCCATATTTGCCTGTGTCCCAGAGTGAGGCTGGACATTAACATACTCAGCGCCAAAAAGTTTTTTTGCCCTCTCAATAGCCAAGTTTTCTACAACATCCGCATACTCACAGCCCCCGTAATATCTTCTGTTCGGATAGCCTTCTGCGTATTTATTGGTAAAAATAGTCCCCTGCGCCTCCAAAACTGCTTTGCTCGCATAATTTTCAGAAGCGATAAGGATGACTTTTTCTTCCTCTCTTTGCAGCTCTTTCATGGCAGCTTCATAGACTTCAATGTCAGTGCTTTTAAGGTGCTCTAAATTCATTGCCTTAAGACTCTCTTTTCGATAAGATTAATTTTCTTCAGCCTGTTGATGTGCCTTTGTCCTTCAAAAGGGGTATTTAGCCATGTAATGACTATTTCTTTTGCCAGATCTTTGCCGACTATTCTGCCTCCCATGACAAGGATATTTGCGTCATTATGGAGCCTGCTCATCTTAGCTGTAAAAAGCTCATTACACAGCGATGCGCGTACATTATTAAATTTATTGGCAACAATAGACATCCCAATCCCCGTGCCGCATATAAGTATCCCTCTGTCTGCCTCCCCTGAAGAAACGGCAAGGGAAACCTTTTCTCCAAAATCAGGATAATCTACAGATTCAGAGGAGTTAGTTCCAAAATCTATATATGCATGACCTTGAAGCCTTAAAATCCCCACAATTTCCATCTTGAGATCAAAACCGGCATGGTCTGAACCTATCGCAAAAAGCATCGAGCCTCCAAATGGCGATAAACTCTAAATTTAGTATCATAAATAAGAGAAAATATTGAAGTCAAGAAATGAAGCAACCCCAAAATCAGTTATAGGACTTCTCATCCTTTTCCCTTAATAGCAATTCAGGCTGATATGGCTGCTTATTTCAATGTCAACTATGATATTTTAATGAATTTTTAGATATTATTCACGGCTTCAAGAAAGACCGGAAAATAGAGATAGAAATTTGTCATTTCGAGCAGGTGAGCCGAAGCCCTGAGCAAAGCGAAGGGGAGACATCTTATCGTTTAACTTAAAGATTCTTCACGCCCGTTGGATGTTTGGAATGACAGATAAATAGAGCGGTTTGCAGGTCTATCTCTATTTTCGAGAAAGAACATGATATTTTATGATATATTTTTTATATGCCGACGAATTTGCCTCCCGAATATTTTTCTGCCGAAGAGAGATTTAAGCAAGCTGGCAGTTATGCCGACAAGATCACAGCCCTCGAGGATTTAATTGCAACCATCCCGAAGCACAAAGGAACCGATAAACTCCGCGCCGACTTGCGAAGAAAACTCTCAAGGCTCAGGGAGGAAGCCGTAAAAAAGAGAAAGACCGGCAAAGGCGACATATATAATGTTGAAAAACAGGGAGCCTCGACGACAGCCCTTGCAGGATTTGCAAATTCAGGCAAGTCTTCCCTTCTCGCATCCTTGACAAACGCCAACCCTGTAATAGCTGACTACCCAATGTCCACTTTAACCCCTCTTTCCGGTATGATGGCTTTTGAGGATATCCTTATACAGATAATTGACCTCCCCCCTATCGGCAATGATTCAACAGACGGCTGGGTCTCTTCAATATTCAGAAATTCGGACTCCATTCTAATCGTGGTTGATATTTCTGATGACCCCGACATACAAGTAGACCTTATTCTGGAGCAATTCGAAAAATGGCGTATCCCTTTGCTGAAAAAAGAGCCTAATCCCGATAAACCACCCCCCCATGTTAAGCCAGTGATTATAGTAGCTAATAAAACTGATTTGCCTGATGCTCAAAGTAAACTCGACGAGTTAAAAAAGGCGTATGGTAACTTTTATCATTTAATCGGAATTTCAACAAAAAAGAAAACTGGGCTCGAGGACTTAAGGAGAGCCTTGTTTGAATACTCTGAGATTATAAGGGTTTATTCAAAAGAGCCGGGCAAAGAACCCGACTTGAACACCCCTTTTATCCTCCCTCGCAGTTCAACGGTTTTAGATCTCGCAGATAGAATACACAAGGATTTCATAGCCAATTTCAAATATGCGTGTGTCTGGGGCTCTGCCAGATATCCCGGACAAAGGGTGCAGAAAGATTACATTATACAGGATAGAGACATCGTGGAATTTCATATAAGATAGCCTCCTTCTGTATCACATCAATAGCCCTTGTTATTCCTCTGCATGGGCATTTACAAATTATAATTTGTATTTCAAGTAATTCTACCGCTACCTAAACGAGTCATAGATGATGCAAAAACCCTATCAAAATATTTCCCCATCCTTAAAAGGGAAAGGTTAGACCTTATGACACCTTGCAATTTATCAAATAAAAGAGTCATCTATCTTTGTTTGGCAATATTTTTCTGCGCTTAAAAGGGCTGTTATGCTGCTATGTTATAATATTTTGCGTCAGAGCAACAATGTCATCCCCAAATTGCTGCACCATAATCAATGGGAGGCTTCCTATAGCATGTTTAATAGGAAAATTATATAGGGATCGCAATATTGCCTGTTTATATAAATGGAGGTGCTTTTAATGCCCTATACAGTCGGGATACGATTTAAATCTGGATATAAAATATATGATTTTGAAGTCTCTGAAGAAGAAATAAAAGTTGGAGATTTGGTAGTGGTCGAGTCTGACTTTGGATTAAGCATTGGAACTGTTGTAAAGCCGAGACATTTTGTAGAGGCACCCGAAAGAAAATTAAAAAACATATTAAGAATAGCCACAAAAGAAGATATCGAGGCATGCAAAGAGAATAAGGCAGTTGAAAAAGAAGCAAAGCTCTATTGTCTTGAAAGAATAATGGCAAGGGGTTTGCAAATGAAGCTTATAGATGTTGAGGCGACATTGGACAGAAGAAGGATAATCTTTTATTTCACCGCTGAAGAGCGGATAGATTTCAGGGAATTGGTAAAGGATCTTGCATCGCGCTATAAAACAAGAATAGAGATGAGGCAGATAGGGGTAAGAGATGAGGCAAAATATGCGGGTGGAATAGGAATATGCGGGAGAGAATTATGTTGTAAAACTTTTCTGACTTCGTTTGAACCCATCTCAATAAAAATGGCAAAAAAACAAGAGCTTGCCCTTAATATAGGCAAGCTCTCAGGCCTCTGCGGCAGATTGATGTGCTGTTTGAGATTCGAGTATGATGCTGAGCTCAATAATACAACTAGTGATTATCAAATCCTGCTTGACAGTGAGGAAGAAAGCATAAATGCAATAACTGAACATTTCTCTTTACTTAAACCACCTGAAAATATACCCAATAGCGCTTTGCCCAATCAGCAAGAGGTTGATAAACCATCAGAAAAAATTAAAAACATCAATCAGACACAATCCACTATTAACCAAAAGGCAGACACCGCCGAGCACAAAAAAAATCACTTCAGGTTTAAAAAGAAGAGAAAGGGCAAGAAATGAATCCTGAATCTAAAAGATTTTATGTCACTACACCTATTTATTATGTCAATGATATTCCTCATATCGGACATGCCTATACAACTATCGCTGCGGATATATTAGCAAGATACAACAGGTTAAAACAAAAAAAAGTCTTTTTCCTGACCGGCACTGATGAACATGGACAGAAGGTGGAACAGGCAGCGAGACAGAGGAACAAGGAGCCGAAAAATCATGCGGACTTGATGGCTGAGAATTTTAAAACCCTGTGGAAAAAACTTAATATTAGCAATGACAGTTTCATACGAACCACCGATAATGAACATAAAAAAGTCGTCCAATTCCTTCTTCAATACCTTTATGATGAGGGGCAGATCGAAAAACGTTCATATGAAGGATTGTATTGTATCCCCTGCGAAAGGTTTTGGACTGACAAAGACCTCTTTCAGGACAAATGCCCTGAATGCATGAGACAGGTTGAAAACATAAAAGAAGAAAATTATTTTTTCTTGATGTCTCAATATCAGGGCAGGATAATTGAACATATTATAAATAATCCATACTATATTCTTCCTGAAACCCGCAGAAACGAAGTGCTCGGCTTTCTCCATTCAAACGCACTTGGAGACCTATGCATATCAAGGCCCAAAAGTAGGCTCTCATGGGGGATTACATTGCCTTTTGACGACTCTTATGTTACATATGTCTGGTTCGATGCTTTAGTCAATTATTATTCAGCAACCTTTTACCTGTCTGACGAGCAAAGTTTGTTTCAAGAAGGCTCAAGATGGTGGCCTGCTGCACATCACCTTATCGGGAAGGATATACTAACTACACATGCCGTTTACTGGTCGGCAATGCTTATGGCTCTAAAACTCCCTCTCCCTGTGAATATCTTTGCTCACGGTTGGTGGACCGTGGAAGGCAAAAAGATGTCTAAGTCATTCGGCAATATGGTTGACCCATTAAAGGTTTCAGAACAGTATGGCATTGACGCCTTCCGTTATTTTCTTTTCAGGGAGGTGCCGTTTGGACTTGACGGGGATTTCTCAGAAGAAGCTATTGTAAGGCGAATCAACACAGACCTCGCCAATGACATTGGAAATCTCCTGAGCAGATTTCTTACCATGGCAGAAAAATACCTCTCTGGGAAAATAAAAAAGCCTGCATCGTTTAATCCGGCGACGAGAGATTTTATCAAGCTCTGTGAGAAAAGCTTCAGCGCTTCAGACGATTCACATCTCTGGTTGCACCTTCGTTTTAATCTGATACTTGAAAATATTTGGGAGATAATTAGGGCTGCAAACAACTATATCGCAAAAACAGAACCGTGGAAACTTGCCAGAGAAAATCCTGAAGAGCTAAAAAATGTCTTGTTCGAATTATGGAATGCCATAAGACTGGCGGCTCTCTTGATATACCCGTTTATGCCCGAGACATCCCAAAAGATATGGGCACAGCTCGGGCTGAAAAACATCATCGATGAGGTTACCAAAAGCCATCTTGTCTGCTCAGCCCGTTATGCGCTTAAAGTTCCTGATATATATACATTTGACAAATGGGATCCTGGCTATGATGTTAGTGTTTCAAGGGCGGAACAGCTTTTTCCAAGAATTGAAAAACCAAAAGGGAAGTCCCTTGAAAAGCCTGACGAGAAGCCAAAATCGCAGTCTGATACATCAACTGGACTTTTGACGATAGACGAATTCGCAAAGGTAGAGCTCAAGATAGGGAAGATAATACATGCTGAGAAGGTGCCAAAATCTGATAAACTGATTAAGATGAAGGTTGATATAGGTGAAGAAAGGCAGATTGTTGCAGGGATCGGGAAGGTTTACGCCCCTGACGAACTTATCGGCAAGAAGATAGTAGTTGTCGCAAACCTAAAACCAGCAAAGCTTATGGGGGTGGAGTCTCATGGAATGCTGCTCGCCGCCACTGATGAGGAAGGAAGGCTCTCTGTTTTAATACTCGATAAGGAAGTGAAGCAGGGTGCGAGGGTGAAGTAGAGGCTTAATTGCGTTTCACTCCCCAATTCCATTCCATAGAAAGCATAAGCGGCTTAAAAGGTTTATAAATGGTCTAAAACTTAATATCATTTGGTATTATATAGTGTCTGTTTATAAAGTCGGTTTCTGTGTCATTCCTGCAAGCGAAGCGCGTCAGGAATCCTTCTGTCCAGCCAAAAGGAAGATTTCGGTCAAGCCGGAATGACAAAAAAATCTTAGTTTATAAACAGACACTATATAGCCTTTAAAGAACAAA
>JBBIIV010000016.1:0-26801 GCA_037446295.1 Nitrospirota bacterium | reverse complement strand
TAATGAAATTGACAAATCACCGACAGTTTATTTATTATTTTTATTATTTCAGCATAAGTCGCTAAACAAAATCTGTTTCCGAAAAATAGAGATAGACATGCAGACCGCTCTATTTATCTGTCATCCCGAATACCCAATGGGTGTGAAGAATCTTTAAGTTAAACGATAAAACTTCTCGCTCTGCTCGAAATGACAACTTTCTATCTCTATTTTTCGGTCTGTTTATAAACTATTGCTTTTTTTTCGAATCTTTCCTTTGGCTTTATAGAAGGATTCTCGACTCGCAACGTTTGACTGCCTGTGCTTAGCATGCAGACAGGCGAGAATGGCACAAAAACTGACTTTATAAACAGACACATAAAATAGAAAGTATATGAAAATAACCATGAAGGCTATTTATTAAGGCATGAGCTTTCATGGTTTTATTTTTGCGTTCAACCCCTCCTTAATAGTCAATTTTTTGACTGTCGTGTCATTGGAAAGTTGAGGTAATTTATGAAATATGATGAATTCACCGATGAGATAAAATCAAAAATCGATATAGTTGATTTAATATCTCAATATATTGAACTCAAACGTGCTGGACAAAATCTAAAAGGATTGTGTCCTTTCCATCCCGAAAAAACGGCTTCTTTCATGGTGAATCCCGCTAAACAGATATTTCATTGTTTTGGATGCAATAAAGGTGGAGATATCTTTACATTCATTATGAACTATGAGAACATGACTTTCTCAGAGGCTATATCTTACCTTGCAGATAAGGCTGGTGTTGAATCAAGGATTAGTTATAGAGGCTCTGAAATTAAAAAAGGTTTAAAAGAAAAATTATATTCAATCAACATGGAGACGTTGAAATTTTATAGAAACAATCTTCAAAAATCTAAGCCCGCCATAACCTATTTGCAGGATAGGGGTATAAATGACGGCGCTATTCAAAAATTTTCTCTTGGATTCAGCGGAAATGACAGAGACGCACTCTTTAATTATCTTAAAAATATGGGATTTGCTAACGAGGACATTATTTCAGCAGGGTTGTCAGTTTTATATGACAGCAAACCCCAAGACTTCTTCAAATCAAGAATCATGTTCCCAATTTTTGATATGAGGGGGCAATGTATTGCATTTGGGGGAAGAACCATGTCCTTATCAAAAGAAGTGCCAAAATATATAAACTCGCCTGATTCTCCTGTTTTTAAAAAGAGTGAGATTTGTTATGGCTCGAATTTTGCAAAGAATTTTATAACCCAAAAGGGATACTCAATAATCGTTGAGGGTTATTTAGATGTTATAGTATGCCATCAGTTCGGCTTTGATAACGCTGTTGCGCCTCTAGGAACAGCCCTTACAAACGGACAATTGAGGAAAATCAAGAGGCTTTCAGACAAGATTCTTTTATTGTTCGATGGTGATTCCGCTGGTATAGAGGCAGCCAAGCGTTCTCTTGAGCACATATTTTCAGAGGCTTTAATAGCCAAAATACTCCTGTTACCTGAGGGGGAAGACCCTGATACATTCCTAAGGAAATTCGGGGCTGATCACCTCAGAAATTTTATGCATCAAGCAAAGAAGCCTGTTGAATTTGTTCTGGGCGCCTTTGGCAAAAATAGACTTGATGGAGTGAAGTATATGTTAGCTGTTCTGTCTCTTTGTCCTGACTTGTTGCTTCGTGACGAAGCTATCAGGGAGCTATCAGAAATTGCAAAAGTGAGTGAATTATCCCTTAGACAGGAATTAAAGAATTATGTCAAAAAGACAGCAAAACAGGCTGAGAAAATTAAAAAGCTTGAATCTCCTTTGATTGATGTTATAAATAAGGATGAGAAAATGCTTATTAAAATAGCCCTCTCCTCTCATGCACATTGCGGTAGAATAATCAATAACATTAACTCTGCAGAGATTGAAAGCCCTTTTTTAAAAGAACTCTTTCATAAGATAACTATACTGTATCGGGATAATCAGCGGTTTTCCCTGGAAAGCCTATACAGTCTTTGCTCAACTGATGAAATACAGCTTATAACAGAACTCTTGATTGATTCAGTGACAGAGATTGATTCCGTAGATGAGATAATAGATGGCTGTATAAAAGCAATCAAAATTAAGGATGTAGAAAAAAGGATCTTACTTGCTACAGAAGCAAATGATGTTACCTTTCTTCACACATTGTTGGCAGAAAAGAACAGTCTGCTTTTAAATAAAGGTAATGTTGGCAAATAGGAAGTTAGCTTTTTGCATTGCCGCTGAATTTTTAGGGTTAAATGCAGTCACAGGGCTTATTTTGTGTTAGGGAGTAGATTTAGTAAAAGAGTTTTTGTATAACCTTGACTTTTGGCAGCAAAGAGGGGCGCATTAATGAAATATAATCAACAAAGGGAATTTTGAAGCTTGTATTATCTTTATAATAATGCATGAGGGGGGCAAGCGATGAAAGATCCTTACAATAATGTTCATGAAGGCTTGGAACGATATGATCTTGAAGGCGGCGAAGGTTTTTTTCCGCCCGATGCGATTTTTTCCGATACTCAAGAAGATGCGAAGCTTGAACCTCATGACGAGGCGCTCCATGGGGAGAATGACCTTATCAGGCTTTATATCAAAACAATTGGCGCTATCCCTCTGTTGAGCAGGGGAGGAGAGGTGGAAATAGCGAAAAAAATTGAAGCCAACAAGACAGAAATACTGGAGATCATCTTTACTACGCCTTTTTGCATAAAGAAGCTTATTGCTTTTGGGGACCTTGTAAAAAAAGGCGAACTGCCTCTCTCAGAATTTGTTAATGACGCTGAAGAATTAGTGGACAGCGATTTATTAAAAGAAAAAAACCGTTTTGAAGAAATAATAAAATCTTTAAAATCGCAGTTCCACAGGAGAGAAAAGCTCTTGAAAAGTTTTTGGTCACTTCACAACAACAAAACCCGTAAAGCTGAAAATTTAAGAAATCATCTTTTGCTTGCACTGGGAAAAAATAAGCAAATTATAATAAGTCATATAAATAATTTGAGGTTTAAAGACGATGTTTTAAGATTATTCTCTGATGAATTCAAAAATATTGTGACCGACTTTGAAAATTTGCAAAAGAAACTTAATGAATTCAATAGAGGCACTAATGACCATAAAAAAATAGCACAAAAAATAAGGGCTTTTGAGGAGATTATCGGGAGGAAGTCCAATGATATAAAACACACCCTTGCAAGCCTAAAGATAGCCGAACTTGAGTTAGCAAAGGCTAAAGAATTATTGGTATCGGCTAATCTCAGGCTTGTAGTGAGTATAGCAAAAAGGTTTTTGGGCAAAGGGTTAAGCCTTTCAGACCTTATACAGGAAGGGAATATCGGGCTTATGAAGGCTGTTGATAAGTTTGAATATAAGAGGGGGTATAAATTCAGCACTTATGCCACATGGTGGATTAGGCAGGCGATAGGGAGGGCTATAGCAGACCAGTCAAGAACTATAAGAATACCCGTTCACATGATTGATCACCTTAATAGGATCAATTCCGTGATTAAGGAACTCGTTCAGGAATTAGGTTTTGAACCAACGACTGAAGAAATTGCCCAAAAGATGAAAGTTTCTGTGGCAAAGGTCAGGAGCATACTTGAAATATCAAAAGAGCCTGTATCTATTGAAACACCTATAAACCTTCAGGATGATTCGCTGCTTGGTGATTTCATAGAAGATAAGGAGGCTATTTCTCCTCTGGATTACACCATTCGCAGCGATATGAGTGATGTTATAGACAAGGTTCTAAGCTCTCTTAACGCCAAAGAACAAATTGTCATCAAAAAGAGATATGGAATTGGCAGCGAAAGAGCTTTTACTCTTGAGGAAATCGGCAGGCAATGCAATCTGACAAGAGAGCGAATCAGACAAATTGAAAAAAAAGCCATAAAAAAACTTCGCCATCCATCTAAAAGCCAGTGGTTAAAGATTTTTTTAAGCAACTCTTGACGAAAAAACCTAAGGACTTTTACAATATCAGGTTATGTTTTTATTGCTGTTTGTTTTGAGGGCCCATAGCTCAGCTGGTAGAGCTACCGGCTCATAACCGGTTGGTCCCAGGTTCGAGTCCTGGTGGGCCCACTAAAATTTCATGATGTTGATTTTGGTGATTGTTCAAGTAAAAAGAGGTTTATGTGAATGAACAGTTAAGATTACTGGTAGAATTAGAAAATCTTGACACATCTATTATCTCTATCAGAAAACATATAAACTCCCTTACTTCAAAGGATTTAGCCAAGCACACTGATCTCAACATCGTTTCTTCCTATGAGGAACTTCAACAAAACCTTCGCAATCTTGAAAAGAAAAAGAAGGATAAGGAGCGCAGCATCGAAGAGTTCGATATTAAGATAAAAAAACTTAGGGACAAGGCATCCGAAATAAAGACGAACAAGGAATATCAGGCATATATAAAAGAAATCGATAACATGCAAAAAGAATTGAGTCACTCTGAAGATGAACTGCTCAATATAATGGAACTGCTGGATGAACAGCGAAAAAACGTTGAAGTTGAGAAAGCTAAAGTAGCTCAAGAAGAAAGAAAACTAAAGGAGTGCCAGAATAAGATTCAGATTGAAAAAAACATTGCCGAAGAGAAGTTGAAATTATTGATGATAAAAAGAAAGGATATAACAAATAAAATAGACAAAGATAATTATAAGATTTATATGGATATCTTTAAGAACTGCAATGGGCAGGCAGTTGTTGAAGTAAAAAACGAGATATGTCTGGGATGCAATCTTCATATACCACCCCAGCAGTATGTTGAGATCAAAAGGAACAAGGAGATAATATCCTGTCCTCAATGCAGAAGAATATTATACTTTAGCGCCCCAGCAAAAGCCCTATTTCCAGCAGAGTAGTCTTTTAAGGCGTCTATCTTCATTTTCGAGAGGCAAGTGTTGATAAACAATATTATTCTAATAGGGATAGGCGGCTTTATAGGTTCTATAGCTCGTTATCTCATCGGCATAGCTGCACACCGCTTCTTCGACATTTACTGGTTTCCGGTAGGAACTCTTGCTGTAAATGTGATGGGATGTTTCCTAATAGGCTTCCTCGGCGGGATTTTTGAGTTGCGCCAGCTTTCACACCCTGAAGTCCGCTTTTTTGTATTCACTGGATTACTTGGCGGTTTTACAACTTTTTCGGCATTTGGATATGAAACCTTCAATTTGTTCAAAGATGGCTATATAGCTTTATCAGTTATAAATTCACTCCTGCAATTATTTGTTGGGCTCGGAGCAGTATGGATTGGCAACGCTGTATCCAGGCTCTTATGAAGATACTCAACCATAGCCTGTTCAAAAGCCCCGGTAGAGTAAAAGCCTGCTAAAGGAATTCTCATAACCACAGTTCCCCATATGGTTTCAAGAAGGCGATTTTAACCTAAAAAACGCATTTCATTTCAAAAGAGGAGCCATAGATGCCCGAAAAACCTTTGTTCTGAAACACCACGGACATGCAATGCCGCCATCCCGATAAAATGAAAGGGTCAGGTGTCAGAGTGTCATTTGATACTTTGATACTATAAAATGTGTAAGGGTGTTTATGCCTGCTAAACAAAAATTTAATTTGGGTCTTATCCAATTTCGTTGCAGCAAAATGCTCTACAATGTCATTCCCCCGAGGCTTGTCCATGCAGGCAGTAAGCAGGTAGAAACAAGCTTCGGGGGAATGTTAACTTATTTTTGCAACTGTTTTGGAGATGAACCAAAAATTTTAATAGCAGTTTCCGGGTTAAATCAAAAATCTATTGCCTTATCTGGAAAACTGCACTTACATATCCATATATTGCCAAATTCCTCTTTCTGGAACGCTTTGGCGATCCGCATTTTTAAAACCTCAAGAAGCGCGATAAAGGTAACGATAACTTCAATTCGGGTTTCCTGACCGCTGAAAAAATCCTGAAAGGCTACCGCTGATTCCCCTTGAATTTTTTCCATTATAAATGCCATTCTGTCTTTAACTGTCAAGAGGTCCCTTGATATCTCAGCTGACTTTGAAGACACATCTTGAAGAATCTTTTTGACCGCCTCCATTAAATCGAACATGCTGATTTCAGATAAAAATAAACTGCTATCTGCTGAATCAGAAGAATCATCAATATAAGATCTTGAAAATGCTTCTCCCCTTTTCTCTTCCATTTCTTTGAACCAGTGGGAAGCTTCCTTAAAAGCCTGATATTCGAGCAGGCGCTCTACAAGAGGCTTTCTTGGATCATCGCCTTGAGATAGAACATCTTCAGCAGTCTCATCAGGCGGCAGAAGCATGCGGGACTTTATATATATCAATGTTGCCGCCATGACCATGAAGTCTGAAGCTATATCAAGATCAAGTTCCTTTATAATATCAAGATACTCAAGATACTGGTTCGTAATGAGGGCTATTGGGATGTCATAAATATCGATTTTGTTGCTCTTTATCAAGTGCAGTAACAAATCTAAAGAGCCTTCAAACTTAGGAAGACTAACGCTATATCGAGCATCCAGCATTCAAGATACCAAAATGAATTAAGGGATAACCTTGTTCAATTGATATTCTACTATGCCGGTAGCACCAACGGCTTTTAATTTAGGGATCAAATCCCGCACCTTTTTTTCGTCTATAATTACTTCGATCGCATACCAGCCGGGGGCGGAGAGTTCTGAGATAGTTGGGGAATGCATAGCTGTAAGAATATTTAAAACCTTGCTAAAAGACTTCTCCTGAACATTCATTTTTAGTCCAACCTTTTCCTCGGCAGCAAGTGCACCCGTTAGGAGCATAGCTATATTCTCCACCTTCTTTCTCTTCCATTTGTCTCGCCATGCCTTCTTGTTTGCAATAAAACGAGTAGTAGATTCCACTATAGTATCTACAATTCTTAAATTATTGGCTCTCAGCGAGGTCCCTGTTTCTGTCAGTTCTACGATGGCGTCAGCCAGATAAGGAGGCTTTACCTCTGTTGCGCCCCATGAAAAATCAACCTCTGCCTTAATGCCGCTTGCTTTAAGATATTGTTTGGTATAACCGACCAATTCAGTGGCTATCCTTTTGCCCTCAAGATCCTTAATATTTTTAATCTTTGAATCCGCTGGAACAGCGATTACCCATTTTACAGGTCTAAATCCTTCCTTGGCATATCTCAACTCAGCAACCTCGACAACATCAGCGCCCTGCTCTAAAATCCAGTCATAACCCGTGAGTCCACAGTCAAGATAGCCGTTCTCAACATATCTTGGCATTTCTTGAGCCCTAATAAGCATTGAGTGTATTTCACTGTCATCAAAAACAGGATAATAAGAGCGTGGATATACTGTTATATGATATCCTGCCTTTCTAAACAACCTAAGGGTTGACTCCTGAAGGCTTCCCTTAGGGATCCCTATTTTAAGGACTTTTGAGATATTCATTTTGTTGCCTTCCTTGATATTAGATAAACCGAAAAAATGCATTTCGCTTCAAAAGTGCGGGCATAAATGCCCAAAAACCCTTTATCCTGAAACACATTGTACATGGTACATGCAATGCCGCAATCCCGATAAAATGAAAGTGTCAGAGTGTCATTTGATACTTTGATACTATAAAATGTTTGAGGATATTTGTGCCTGATAAACAAATATTCAACTTGCAATTCCATGCATATTTCTGTCATTCTGGCTTGTCAAGAATCTTTCTTTTGGAAAGGATTTCCGACAAGCTGGAATGACCGCAAGACAAACATTCAGTTTATGATACCCCGCAGCAAGCTGCGGGGAGATTCATTTCAGTTTCCGGGTAAAAATACCCCGCTTGATAGCGGGGTATTTATTATAAAACAAATTAATGTTATTTACTAATGTTTATTTAGTGTCTGTCCATAAACTCTCATTGTTATAATAGGCTGTCATTCCTGCGGAGGCAGGAATCCAGGGTTTCCCACGAAAGTGGGAATCCAATTCCTTATGTCTGGATGCCCGACTAAGGACCCCGACTACAAACTTCGAGGGCAGGCTTCGGGCATGACAAAGATAAAAAACAGCAATTTATAAACAGACACTATTTAACGATCAAACCACTACAGCTTCAGCCTGCTTCAACCAGTAAAGCCTTGAACCGCTCATAACCGATGCATTAATATTCTCTATCAACTCATTAACATTGACATCAAAGCCTTCCTTGCGTGCAAATGGGCTCAAGCTGAGTTTAACATCATATTTGATAAGTTTTTCGAGTTCGCCTTCATCAGCGCCCTCAATTTTCGCACCCATCGCCTTTGCGATTACAGCAAAAATGTCGCTGTGAGCCATTGCATCACCAGGAGGGTCGATCGCCTGACAGATAAATTTAAGATTTCCAAGATAATCGACTATTGAACCGTCATCCTCCAAAAATGCTGCTGACGGAAGAACAAGGTCTGCCTGTTTGGCAAGCTCTGTAAGATGAGTGTTCTGAACGATAAGAAAATCAACCTTCGGACGTTCAACAATAGGAACCTCCCCTACCGCATAAAGGAGAGTTACGGCTCCATCTGCCATTTCTTTATATCCTTTCCCTTTGTTAGGAGTTAGACCAATAAGCATTACGCCCTTTGCATTGCTCTCAACCGGGACAGAGACTACTGTGCCTTTAAGTAAAGCAATATTAGCAGATGCCGGATACATAGCAGGTGAGGTAAAAACTACTGGATTCTTTGCTGCTGCAAAAAGCTCTGCTGCCTTACCCATCTCCTCTGACACTGCCGCGTCTTTTACTGCCGCTGCCAATGCCGTATCCCCGGCAATGCCTTTATCCAGCGAGCCTTTTACAAATGACTTTAAAAGGTCTGCCTCATTTCCTATTAACTCCACTGTCGCAACCGAACCAAGTCCTGTTTCAGCGGAATTAATCGTTACTAATTTTGCTCCAGCATTGACTTTCTTCCTGACCACGGCATCAAGAGCCGGCAACACCCTTTTCCATTGGCTTGGGTCAAGGTCAACTACAACAAACATATCTGCAAAGTCAATATCAGCCTGTGCAGATAGCAAGGTTGCTTTATCGCCGTATAGGCTCGCGGTAGTATCTACATTTTTTGTCTTAACAATAGTTGTGGCAAGTTTGCTAAGCGCGTATGCGTCCTCATTTGTTATGCCTGCTGTAGAGATAAATCCAGCTTTTGCTCCTGCCTTCTTGAGTTCTTTAGCAGCAATGACTACCGCCTCTTCCCATGTTATCTCAACCAACTTGCCGTCTGCCTTCTTCATTGGAGCGGTCACCCTTGTATCTGCGATAAGGCAGTCAAATCCGAATCTGCCATAAGCGCAAATATACCTTTCTGATGAGCCCTCCTCACCGTCAGAGTTGACCTTAACTACCATTCCATCCTTTGCGCTAACAACTATATCACAGCTATTTCCACACAGCAGACACACAGACGGAACCTTGTCGTACTCCCATTCCCTGCCTTTACGACCTCTGTCAGCCTCAACAAGGGCATTAACAGGACATACGTCAAGGCAGCTCCCGCAGAAGGTGCAGCCGCTTTCCTGTAAGGGTTTTTCCATAGCTGTTACGACCTTTGCTCCAACACCCCTCCCCATAAAGTCCAATACATTCGTATCCTGCTGCCTGCAGATCCTGACACAGCGCCCACAAAGGATGCAATACTCTGGGTCTCTCTTGAGCATAGGGTTTGAGATGTCAGCGGGGTAATCAAAGCTCTTCCTCGTAAAGGATGACTCTTTGATATCAAAGTCGTAAGCATACTGCTGAAGATTGCAAACGCCTGCCTTTGTGCAGGTCATGCAGTCAAGCGGGTGCATTGAGACAATCAAATCAATTACAAACTTCCTTAAATCCTTAACTCTCTCTGTCTTGGTATTCACATCCATACCTTCTTTGACCTTTGTTATGCAGGCAATAACTGGGGCTTTTTGACCTGACACTTCAACCAGGCAAAGCCTGCAGGCGCCTACAGCCTTGATTCCCTTAAGGTAACAAAGATTCGGGACATGAATACCATTTAGAGCGGCTGCATCAACAAGGTTCATACCTTCAGGAGCTTGAACCTTTATGCCGTCTATTGTGAGATTTACCATATTTGCCATTTAATCGTCCTCCTTAAAAGATGCTTAATATATTTTGATTATATTCATTTCTTAAAATTTCAATAATTGAAATGCCCGCATATGCCGTCAAGCTATACAGGAGCCGGCTCAAGTTCCTTAGATTTAACCTCAACAACAACGATTGCGCCAGTCGGGCAAACATTCGGCACGCATTCACCGCACTTAGTGCATCTCTTCTGCCTTATCTCAAAGGGCAGATAACCGCTGAGATACGCCTTTTTCTTATCCCCAAATATTGCATTAAACCTGCAGACATTCAGGCAGTCGCCGCACATTATGCATTTTTCAGGTATAATCTGATATTCCAGATATCCCGCGCACTCCATATCAGCACATTTGCCCGCTATATGCTCTGCAAAAGCGCCTAAATCTATCCACTCAAGGATGAACTTGGCTGTATCCTTTCCTTTTTTACAGAGCGAACCAATCGCCATCTGTTCAGCAATCTTTTTGACGACAGCAAGGTCATTATCAGAGGCATTTCCTTCGATTATTTTTTTCAACCTTATCTGTGTCTCATATGTTCCAAAGGAGCATGGAAAGCACCTTCCGCACATAGGACCGCTCAAGAATTCATTTGTGTAGAAAAGAGCCTTTTCCACAGGACATTTCTTCTGTTCAGCCTCTTTTCTAATGTCCTCTACTTTAATCTCTTTTTCTTTTTTCTCTTCGCTCATTTAGCCTCCTTTGCCTCTGCAATACGGGTCTCGCCTCCGGCTGTCTGTTTTGTAACCTTAACAGCCCCAATGGGACAGGCTGTAATACATGCCTTGCATTTTGTGCAATAATCCTGATCGATAAAGAATTTATCTCTTGTCTCCTTAACTGCGTCAAAGGCACATGCATCCCTGCATAGCCCGCAAAGGAAACATTGCTCATTATCTATTGTATATTTGCCTAATCCAGCGCAGACAATTGCACGACAGAATTCATCATTGATATGCTCCTCGTATTCTTCCCTGAAGTATTTTAATGTTGTCAGTATTGGGTTCGGAGCTGTCATGCCAAGCCCGCAAAGGGCGCTCTCAATAATCTTTTTCCCAAGTTCTTCAAGCCTCTCGATATCACCTGGCTGTCCCTCCCCCTTTGTAATCTTCTCCATTATTTGCAGCATATGGTATGTCCCAATCCTGCATGGAGGACACTTGCCGCAAGATTCCGACTGGGTAAAAGCAAGGAAGTATTTTGCGACATCAACCATGCAATTATCCTCATCCAAAACAACCATACCCCCTGAACCCATCATTGAGCCAACCTTTTTAAGGGAGTCGAAGTCAACGGGGAGATCAAGATGTTCCTCCGGGATACAACCTCCTGAAGGTCCTCCTGTCTGGACTGCCTTGAACTTCTTGCCGCCTATTATGCCTCCGCCGATATCAAATACTACTTCCCTTAGAGTTATACCAGTCGGGACTTCAACAAGCCCTGTGTTGACAACCTTACCGGTAAGGGCGAAGACCTTGGTTCCGGGTGAATTTTTCGAGCCGATGCCAAGAAACCAGTCAGCGCCTTTATCTATTATTCTTGGGACCCATGCATAGGTCTCGATATTATTTAAATTAGTAGGATATCCCCAAAGTCCACCGCCAACCTCTGAGAGCCTTGGTGGTCTTGCCCTGGGATATCCCCTCTGCCCTTCTATTGAAGTAACAAGTGCAGTCGCTTCACCGCAGACGAACGCCCCCGCGCCTTCTCTGACGCTGACATGGAAGCTGAAGTCCGTGCCCAAAATATTGTCGCCCAGTAGACCCAACTCTTCAGCCTGTTCTATTGCCACAGTGAGATGCTTAACAGCAAGAGGATATTCATGTCTTACATATATGAAGCCGAATTTAACATTCTCAATCGCGTAAGCGCAGAGAAGCATCCCTTCTAACAAGGCGTGAGGATCGCCTTCCATTATCGACCTGTCCATAAATGCGCCCGGGTCGCCTTCGTCTCCGTTTGCAACTACAAACTTTATCTCGCTCTTTGCACTTTTGGTATGCTTCCATTTCCTGCCTGCCGGGAAGCCAGCGCCGCCTCTACCTCTCAGGTTTGCTTTATCAATTTCATCAATAACCTGATCTGGTGTCATGGACAAAAAGGCTTTTTGCAAGCCCGTATATCCCCCCACGGCAATATAGTGAAGAATATTCTTTGGGTCGATCATACAGTTATTTAATAAAACATATCTCTCCTGTTTTGTATAGAATGGCACATCAACCATCTCAAGGGTTGGAGTGGTCAAAATATTTTCTCTATACAGCCCCCTTCTATAAGGGATACCGCCTCCAAAAGTAAAACCTATCAAGTCTGATGCCTGAAATGGCTGCACCTTCTGGTAAAATATATTCTGAGGGTCAACATTCATTATGGGTCCCTTTTGGCACATGCCCTGACAACCAGTCTTTATAATCTCAACATCCATGCCTTTCTTCTGAATCTCTGCTTCTACAGCGTCAAGAACTTGATAGGCTCCAGTTGCAGTGCATCCTGTTCCGAAGCACGCCCTTATCCTTTGTTTGCCGGGGACCAACACTTCAGATTTGATCTTCTCTCTTAATTTTTGCAATTCCGTTACGTTATTTAATTTTTCCATATCAAACCCCGTTTATTCTTTTATTGTCTCTACAGATTTTTCTGCTTCCAATTCTTTTATTATCTTAGCCACCTTCTTCATATTGAGATCGCCCTTATACACATCATTAACGACGAGAACGGGAGCTAATCCGCAGCATCCGATACACCCTACCGTCTCTAAAGTCAGGTGTAAATCCTCAGTAGTCTCTCCTGCCTTAACATCAAAAGCTTCAGTGAATTTTTTTACTATCTCGCTGGCGCCCCTGACATGGCAAGCAGTTCCAAGACAGATACAGACGATATTTTTACCTCGAGGAGTGAAATAAAACTGTTTATAAAAAGATGCTGTGCTGTAAACCGCAGATAAAGGGATCCTCAATTTCTTTGAGAGAGCCTTTAACTCATCCTCAGGGAGATAATTATGCTCTTTCTGAATCTTATGAAAGGAATGTATGAGGATGGAACGCCTTTTTTGAGCATCTGAAACGATATCTCCCAGCATAGCCATCTTGTCTTTTGAATCTATCATAGTTTTTTACCTCCGAATTTAATTTAAACTGTAAGGCACGGTAGTTAGCCCAAAAAGGCTAACTACCTGTAAACACTAAAATCCTTCGTGAGGTTTTGCACCCTTATCGAGTTCACGCCTTGCAGCCATATCCAAAAGAACACGTTCAGTCCCGAATCTGCCGGGTTCATATTTCTTCAGCTTTAAGCCAGCCCTTGCATTATCTATATAATTTACAGCTATGTCGAACATCTTTTCAGGGTCATGCTCAAAGTGGAATGCCCCTCTGAACCTTTCAAGCCATTTGTCAATCTGTATGGTTTTGGATACTTCCTCGCTGGCGCCTGCTGGGGATTCGCCTCCGAATATTACCGGCACGCCGGAACCCGCAAAATATGTCCCGATAGCGATTGCCTTCTCTGACATCCACTCAGGGGCAATACCTACGCCGGGCATCCCGCCTATTTCATCAGAGAGTCCGCCTTCTGCCGCCATAGCGCTGAGTATGGTAAGTATCCTTGAATTATCTACACATGCCCCCAGATGAAGTATCGGGGGTATTCCCACCGCCTCGCATACCTGTCTCAATCCTTCTCCTGCATTCTCTAATGCCATCTCTGGAGTCATCCAGCCAGCTGTTGCACATGCCGCAGAGCCGCAGCCAGTCGATACGATCAATATGTCGTTTTTGATTAATTCACTAACCAGATATCTGTGCGCACCCATCGCTGGCACTCTTGGATTGTCACAACCAGCTATACCGACAACCCCCCTTATCCTGCCTGCCATTATAGCATCATTAAGCGGTCTAAACGAGGCTCTCCACCTTCCGCCCTGCATGTACTCGATATATTCCTGTGAAAAACCGACTATTGCGGGGAACTTTACGCTCTCTTTAGATCCTTTGGCAGTTCTGTTAGGGTAGTTATCTATAGCTGTTCTAATGATTTGCCTTGCAACATCTTTTGCATGGTGCTCATCATATTCAATATGCATAGCGCCCTTCATCTTGGCTTTATAAGAAGTTGTTATAATTTTAGTATGAAAATTCTTTGATATCTCAACGATGGAAGGCATTATGCACTGAACATCCGTCATCATGGCATCAACCAGACCAGTCATGATTCCCAATTCCTGATTTGTATAGCCGCCTGCGGTAGGAACGCCGTGCCTCATCAATATTTCATTGGCGGTACAGCACATACCAACAAGGTTTACGCCTGAAGCGCCTTTTGCCTTGGCATATTCGACAATTTCAGGCTCGTTGGCAACCTCGACAATCTTTTCAGCTAAGGTAGGCTCGTGTCCGTGAACAACGAGATTCACCTCATCAGCCTTAAGGATGCCAAAGCTCGCTTCAGCCTTTATCGGCCTTGGCGTTCCGAAAAGAATATCTGTAATATCTGTTGCGATCATGGATCCGCCCCAGCCATCGGCAAGCGACACCCTTACAGCGTGAAGCATAAGATTGTCAGGCTCATGATCAACTCCGACCGATGTCCTGTGCATAGTTTCTGCGATTTCCCTATCTATACCGCGGGGAACTACATTCCATTTTCTCCATCTTTCCTGGGTCTTTTTTGGCGCCCTTTTAATGTAGTTAAGCTCGCCAGTTTGCCTCCCAAAATCCTCTATAAACTTTAATCCGACATCCTTTGCAACATCATTAACAGTCCTACCATCGCCGAATGGAACACCGAGAATGTCAGCCACCCTGTAAAGTTTTCTTACATCCGTTACCTGAAAGTCCTTCGCCTCTCCGCAGCCAACAGCATAAAGGGTCAGCGCCATATCCCTTGCATGGTCGGAGTGCGCAGCCGTTCCTGCCGCCGCCATTCTCAACCAGTGCCTCGCTGCAACAGTAGCAAGAGAAGCGCCGCATACGCCGACCGCCTCTTCTTCGGCATTCTTGCCCACCAGCCTGCAAGGACCTATATGACAAACCTGGCAGCATGCTCCTGTCGAACCAATCGGACATGGTTTGAGTTTAGTTGCCCTGTCAAAGCAGGTTTCCATCTTTTGCGATTCGCCCCACTCTATAATCCTCTCAGCAGCCTCATCGGCGCTCTTCATTAACTTCTTATCCATATTACCTCCAAATTGAATTTTTCAGTTTTTACAAAAGCCCTAAATAATGGACTCCATCTCCAATGCCGGATGCCCTACCTTTGTAAGATGCTCCATCAGTTTTTCGGCATCTTCGCAGATTGTCTCATCGCCAATCTTATCAAGAAGGTCTGGAACGCCCTCTTCTGCAGCCCTCTGATTGAATACATCCTGAATCCTCTCTTTAAGAGACTTTGGCATCCATACTATTCTCTTTATTCCGCCGTCGCCATACAGGAACTTCTTGCTGCCGACAAAGTTTACTCCGATTCCCATAAAACCAGGGGTCTGGGCGCCGCCGCCTACAGAACCGGCAAAGGTTGAAAACTTCATTCCTACAGGCGTCATGCCGGTATAACCTCTATGAACAAGCATAACTCCATTGGCTTCCGGTATTAATCCTGCTATGCATTCGAAGCACCCGCACGAAGTCATCGGGTTTTGCATTATTGAATACATGCAAACTGACTCAATTGCGCCGGCAGAGCCTTTCTTTATATATTCATCAATCCCTGTAAATATGCCTAATTTAGGGTCGATAACCTCGCCTTTCTTAATCGGCTGGTTGCCGCCGGTTGGGTTTATCTCAAAGGCTGCCTTGCAGTCGAGCCAGTTAAAAGCGCCACATAATCCAAGCCTCTCAGGGGAAACTACACATAGATGACTTGGGGCAAAAGACTGGCAAAGCAGGCATGAATAAAAGTCTTCCACAGCTTCATCAGTAAGACCTGCCAGCCTTGCATCGCGTTCGGCATATGCCTTGACTGCTTCGGCATGCATTCTTTTAACATCGGCTTCATCTATAAAAATGGTTACCTGAACCTTGTCTGCAATTGTCTTGAATCTATTATGAACCATCGTTGTATGAATAATCCCGATATGTTCGAGAGTGAACCCAGCCGCTTTTGCCTGAGTGCTTATTCTCAGCCAGTTTACATCGCGCTGACCCATATGGAATACGCCCTGAGCCTCATTAAGGTCAGAGTGAATCTTTCTCTCTATAACGGACTCAAAATCCTTCTGCATCTTGCGGCCTGCGACTTCAATAAGAATGCCAAGCGGAAGCCTGCCGCCCTTTTCGTATTTTTCCTGCCAATTTTCCGGGATAATAATAACCTTATTATCCTCTATTTCCTCCATTTCCCTCATTCTTACCCATTCAAAAGCAGGGGTTTTCTGTCCGCCGCACTCAAGGAAGGTGTCTTCCTTTCTGATTCTTTCACCCTCAAATGCAGGACCGAAGGCAATAGGTATCGGAGGTTTCTCAACTATTATCTTAAGTCCCCTCATTTCAATGGCTTTTTGAACAATCTTGTCATGGTCAAACTCTTTATCAACTTCCTCATATGTACATACGCCGGTAGGATGGATAACCGGAACATCGGTGTCGGCTATTGCCGGGAATCCCATATTGATGGCGCCTGCGCCGGTCGCCCATTTGATATCATCCATTGGACCTAATGCAATTGCAAAAGCAAAGACTCTGTCTTTTTGATAATGGAGGTGTCCTTTGAAATCTGCGGGCTTTTTACCGCCGAAAATAAGGGACGCCCTTATTGCCCAGTCAGCGGCATAAAGAGTATGCTCTGCATCCGGTCCCAATGGAACGATTCTTGAATCCCATCCAAGCTCTATCCCCTTTCTTAAAAGCTGTTTAGTCATGGAGTCGCCATTGCTTTGTGCGGAAAGAAATGTCAATATGTTCTTTTCCTGAAGCTCCCTGACGATCTTGACTGCTATATCTTCAGTCGGCGCTGCGCCGAGTATGCATGCGAATCCCGGCATCCTGCCGTCAACGAGTTCAACGCCGAGATTTCTTTGAATAGTATCGGTAATAAAGCCATTGTAAACATACCCTGTCTCGGCGTCTACACAGGGTTCAAGTCCATTAATATATCTGAGCGCCAAAAGAATTTCTTCCGCAAATAGGGTACCCATGCCTGAGTCAAGCGCCTCACCTAAATAAGGCCTCCATAATTTTTCATCCGGCTCATCATGCAACAGCTCTTTTGCGAAAGCCAAGCCAGTCTTCATATCCCCGACTGTCTGAACCTTAAAACCGGTCATGGCATAAATCATCGGAAGATAAAAAGCTGTGTCAGGAAACTCAAACTTATAATCCTCTCCCTTTTCTGCCAAGGTTTTATTGAGCAGTTGTTCTGCCCGCGAATAAACATCTTTCGCGCCTCTTATAACGGCAGTTGCTATTATTTTTGACATCCTTACCTCCTGATCTTCTTTAAATTAAATTATTTTATACATTATTTACTGTTAAAATCAAATCACCCCCCCCCATAATTTTTTATGGGGGATATCTCAACATGATCTATACGACTTTTTTATATAACAAGCAAATTTTTTTAGCCAACTACAACTTCAAGATACCAGACAGGTCTTTCTGAATAATGAAAACGATCATTGAATAATAAAAAATAGCACCTTTTCGCTGGCAATCTCTATTTTCATAAGTTTTCTAACATATAAACTTTAAGCCCTCGCCTTTAAGAAAACAGGAAGCCCATTAGCCTCCCTTGGTCCAACAGTTACTTTCCACCCAGGAAGTTTTTCCTCTATAGAACCGCTTAAAATCGCTACATAACCCGGAATTATCAACTCTCTGTGGCTTATCTCGTTTTCTATGCCGCTGTCTTTAATAAACTGGGCAATTTTGGAAGCTGTAAACTTGCCTGCTGCCCATGAGGTCAGGACTGACAAGCCTTCTGTATCCATAACGGCGAGCCTGCACGGAACCTTGCTGTTTTCAGCCTCGCCTAATACAATAAAATAAGTAAGAGAGAAGTTTGTTGTAATAAGGAGCGGGGATTCTGGTGTTGGCTCGCCAAGCTTATATATCTTCTGTTCAACCTGCATCGGTACCTGAGGATCTGTATAAATATTCTGCCTAAGAGCAAACAAAGCGAGATTTTTCCACCTTTCAACACTGCTGACTACAATAATCGACGCATATTTTGTAATGCCTAAAACAGCAAGCATAGTCTCAAGCATATTGTCACTGCGCTGTATAAAATTAATCACCGGGTAACCAAGAGGTTTAAAGTTTTTCTTGACAGCAGCCCTTCTGATTAAAGTATTATCCTCGATTATTTCTTTAGCAGTTCTAGCGCCTGAATCTATAACCATATCATCAACGCCCAATCCCTTTATTTTTTCAGTGAATGCAGAGAGCGCATCGAGCCCCTTCGCATATATGCCGAGAGCCACTTTATATGTTTTTGCTACATTAGCCATCGCATCGGCATTGGACTCATTTGCACCGTAAAGGATCGGTTTCTTGTCTGCTACTGCCTTTACAGCAGCTTCAGCGGCAGCAGGGTCAGTAGTTGAGAGAATAAGGGGAACTTCCGGGGCTTTTGCAGCTATTGTCTTAACTACGGACTCAAACTTTGCGGCATCCTTAGAGGCATTCTCAACCAGGATAGCATCTATTCTGAGTTTCTGTCCCACTCTGTCAATCTCGGAGGTTGCAACAGCCTCTACTTTGCTAGCTATCTCGCTGTCAGCCGCTGTATCCTTAATTTCCAAAGCAAATGCAGCGGGATTTAGGAACTTCTTGTCATGCCTGAAGAGGACGGTTTCCTCGCCCATTTTTACAGCCTTGTCTCCAGATCCAAAAGTGATAGGCCTGATGGGGGGAGCGGCAGCTTCGCCCAGCACCTTCTTGGCATCTTCTGAAACATCTGGACAGGCGTCAATCGAAATTTGCCTCTGCGCAAGCTTCATTGCAAATGCAAGACATGTCGGATGACCGCACTTCTTGCAGTTGGTTTTTGGTAGCATTTTAAATATTTCTACACCTGATAAAGCCATCTTACCCTCCGTTACATTAACTCATCTATAAATTTTTCTAAGGCTTCAACTGCCTTAGGATGTCTCATTATTAGAAGTTCAGCTCCGGCAATCATGAATGCGCTTGCTGTAACCGCTTCCCATGCAACCGCCCTATCCTCGAGAGAACCCCACAGGGGAAGATCAGATTCAAGAGCCTGTGTTTCCTTTACCTTCCATACATACATCCCGACATCGCCAAGCAAAGGCTGCTGCATTGTAGTATCATTCTGAGTGAGTGCAGCGAGTCTTATCCTCTCCATCACCGAATATGTATAGTCAAGACCGTAGCCAAGGGCTGAACACATCGGGTCTGTTACCAGTCTCTCCTTATCAAAACCCATCTGGGTAATCAAAATGTTCAGCTGTTTTGAAAGGTTTATATCAAGGTCTGACATAGCGATAAGTTTATGATTATTAGCCATTGCGGCTGCGACAATCGTCTTATAATTAGCTTCCTGAGCTTTGCCAATTATACAATTTCTGTCTTTTGCAGCCTCTGCAACTGCTGCCAGAACCATGGCGTCCTTGTCGGCATTATTGCTCCCTAAGATTATCAAAGGAACATTTACTACTGCAAGGACATCCTTAACAACCTTTGCAGCATCCTCGGGCGAACGATCAAGCCTGTCGGGGTGGGTTCCCAATAACCTGAGAGCGATAGCCTTAGCTCCCAGCTTGTCCTGACAATATTTTGCCCATTCGACCGGATTGCCTGAAACGCTCTCATACTCCTTCTTTACTGTTTCCGGCCAATCATCAGGCGGGATATCCTGAACTTCAAAAGCTATTAATGGTCTGTTTTTGACCGTTCCATCAAAAGACAGATAGGGAAGCATATTCTCACCGCCAAAACTTGCTACCTTATCCGTTCCTATACTAACTTCATAAACTTTACCAGAATAAGTTTCTTTTGGAACAACGAAAGACATTTTCTTCCTCCTATTTAAATATCAACAGTTTTTGCCATTTTAAAAATGCGCCTAAAAATGAGCTTGAAACTATCAATTTTATTTTACATCTCCAAATATGAATGAGCATAAAGGGTATTGCCCATTATCACATCAATTGTCTTGGATACAGGTGTTATTTCATGCGGGTCAACTATTGCTGCTGTGAGCCCTTCATAAGCTAAAAGCGCAAAATAATAACAATTGAGTATAGGTCTGAGGTGCTTCGGGCAGCCGTTTGATATATTGCTTAAGCCTACAACAGTTTTCATCGGAGGGTCGTTCAATTCCTGAAACATCCTGATGGTTTTTATAACCTTAATGGCGTGATCCTGAGATGTTGCTATCTGCAGGACGAGCGGGTCCAGATACAAATCCTCAAGCGGCAGCCCATATTCCATGGCCCTCCCCATTATTTCAGCTGCTATTGCCGACCTTTCCTCTGCATCTGCAGGGAGCCCGCCTTTGCCGACAGTAAGTCCTATCAACTGGGAGTTATATTTAACTGCGATCTCCATAATCGGGAATCTTTCGGGGTCATTAGAGGTCGAATTAATTAAAGGCCTACCCCATTGATTATTATGGACTTTTAAGCCCGCCTCAATAGCGCTTGCATTAGTAGTATCAAGGCATATCGGCAACGGCACTACTTCCTGAATGGTCGTTACCATCCATTGCATCAATTCCTCACCGTGGTCTTCTGCAGGACCGATGTTGGCATCAATCATATTGGCGCCTTCCTTCATCTGCCGGAGGGCGATCTCCTGAATTGGCCCTTTGTCCTTGCTCATCATAGCCTCTCTAACTCTTTTGGCTATAATGCTTAGCTTCTCACCTATTATTAGCATTTCCTCCTCCTTTCTTGGAAATTAATGTATTTTCATAATACATATGGCAAAATTCTAATCGTATAAAAGTAACACAAATTGAAAATCAAGTAAAGAAATTATCCATTATATTATTTAATAAATCTATAAAAGCCTTTTTTCCAAGCCAGAAAGGGTTTATTGGCTTTTTAACAGAAGGCAACAAAAGCGAAACAGTTTCCCGGTAAGAAATTGAAGTTTTAATGAGGTGAATTTAACTGCTTTCTAAAAAACGCACCGCTAACAAGTTCCAAGTAAAATTATTACCACGAAAAACGCATTTCGTTTCAAAAGAGCAGGCATAGAGGCCTGAAGACCCTTTGTCCTGAAGCGCCTCAGATATGCAATGCCGCAATCCTGATAAAATGAAAGTGTCAGGTGTCAGAGTGTCATTTGACACTTTGATACTATAAAATGTTTGAGGGTATTTATGACTGCCAAACAAAATTTCAATTGCAATTTCTGGGTTAAGTAATTTTATTTACCTCACGACCTTTGACAATTTTAACCTAAGAAATCTTCAATGAATCCAGAATGCTCCATAACGCTACAAGGGATACCGCATCTTCAGGCAACTGATAAACTGCTTTCCCCTGAAGATCGAACTCTAATATCAAGCTATCCTGAGGCACGGCTCCAGCGAAAAAAAGACCTGATTTTTCTATCACATCGCTTAACTGAGAGAGCTCATTCCCTGTGATTCGATTTATAATAAGCGCCCTTTTATCAACCTCGAGCTTTAATTCATCAACCAGTTCGTTGATTCTTCGTGCTGCAAGGACGCCCTTGTATGTCGGGTCACTAACAATTAGAAGCAAATTGACCTTATTGGTAGTCCTCCTGCTCAAATGCTCCATCCCTGCCTCGTTATCTATAATCACATAAGGATACCCTTCAGATAATTTATCCGTGTATTTTCTTATGATATGATTTGCAGCGCAGTAACACCCCGGACCTTCAGGCCTTCCCATTACAAGAAGGTCAAAACCGTTTGCCTCTATAACTGACTGCTGAACTTGATAATCAAATAGCTGCTCCATAGGCATCCCACCAGGTCTATCGCCTGTTACCCTGACTGCCTCAAGAGAATCTTCCCTTAATTTACCTATGGTTGTGTGAACTTCTACTCCAAGGGCTTCATTTAGGCAGGAATTGCTGTCTGCATCAACAGCAAGAACAGGACCCTTCCTTTTAGCTAAAAGATATTTAACCGTTAGACTTGCAAGGCTTGTCTTACCTGTCCCACCCTTGCCGGCAAATGCAATGCTGTATGACATTATTTTAAACCCTCCTTACACAAAATTTATATACCTAAAGCCTGCGATAAGAGTATGTAGTTTGGAGCCATTGATATATGATCCTGAGGAATAGAGGCAAATCTCGACTTTTAGAATAGATTTCTTCCCCCTAGGATGCTCAGAATAACAAAATGAACAGCGGGTCAATATAACTATCGCTATTATCGCTGGATTGGGGATATAGCTTTTATTACATATATAATTGGAATTTTACCATATTTGCTTTATTTAGATAAAAATTACAAAAATAAGGCACTTGATTTTTTCTTCAAAAATTTATAAAAATTTATTTAACGCTTAGAATGTTTGATAAACCCATACATATCAGCATGAACTTTAAGTGTTAGGGTTTGCTTGAATTACTTGTCAGTATTGCTTTAAATTATAATTACATGGTTAAGTAACATCTTATGTGTTACAAGGGGTAAGAAGACTAATCGCAATTTTAATTATTTTTTGCATTGACAGCCATCTGCTGTTATAACATGAAATTGCAAAAATTCAAATCCTTTGTCAATGAAATCTTTTCTCATGCCGGCATCTCCGTTAACGGCTCTCATTTCCATGACATTCACATCAAGAACGACAAGGTATATGAAAGAATTCTAAGGCAAGGCAGTATAGGCTTTGGAGAGGCTTATATGGATGGCTTGTGGGAATGCGAGCGGCTGGATGAATTCTTTTGCAAACTAATCCCATCTGAACCTGAAAAGAAAATCAAAAACTTGAAGGTTTTAAGTTATTACTTAAGCTCCGCCATATTCAATAAAAGCAGAAGATCAAGGGCGTTTCAGATAGGCGAAAGACATTACGACATAGGTAATGAACTTTATCAGAACATGCTTGACAAGAGGATGGTTTATAGCTGTGCTTTCTGGAAAAATGCAGACAGCCTCGATGATGCTCAGGAAGCAAAACTCGACCTGATTTGCAAAAAACTTCATATTAAAGAAGGCTCAACGATACTTGATATTGGATGTGGATGGGGAAGTTTTGTCAAATATGTTGTCGAAAAACATAATGTAAAGGCTGTAGGTATAACGGTATCTAAAGAACAAGTGGATTTGGCAAAAGAGAAATGCAAAGGCTTGCCTGTCGAAATTAGATTACAGGATTACAGAGACCTCAATGAAAAATTTGATTATATTGTTTCAATAGGAATGTTTGAACATGTCGGGCATAAAAACCATGCAGTTTATATGGAAATAGCCCACAAATGTCTTAAAGATGACGGGCTTTTCCTGCTGCATACCATAGGTAATAAAGAAACCAAAATCGCATGTGACCCGTGGATTGATAAGTACATCTTCCCCAACTCGCTTATTCCATCATTAAAGCAGATTGCTTCAGCTATTGAAGGATTATTTGTAATAGAAGATTTGCATAATTTCGGCTACTATTACTATCCAACCCTTATGGCGTGGTTTAATAATTTCAACAGCAATTGGGATAAACTGAGAGAGAAAGACAGTAAGAAATATGATGAAAGATTTTATCGAATGTGGAAATATTATCTGCTGAGCAGCGCTGGTGCATTTAAATGCCGCGATCTGCAAGTCTGGCAAATTGTTCTTTCTAAAAAAGGCGTCCTCAAAGGCTACACATCTCTTCGCTGAAAAAATAAGGAGGTTCTCACAATATAAAATCGCTTAATTTAGGTATAATAAATTATGATTTTTAGAAAAATTGCTCGGCTTTTACTGTTTTTTTCAATAGTTTTCGTTATAGGTTTTTCAGCAGTTTTCATTTATCTTGCTTTTTTGGACTTGCCTGACATTAGTTCCCTTAAAAGCTATAAACCCTTTGAGTCCTCTATTGTATATTCCTCAGATGGCAAGGTATTAGCGGAGTTTTATTTAGAAAGAAGGACTTATATACCTGAATATAAGATCCCCCCCCTGATAAAGCAAGCCTTTATTGCAATTGAAGATCAGAGGTTTTATTCTCACCCAGGGATCGATATAATCGGGATTATGCGGGCTCTCTATAAAGACATCAAAGCAGGAGGTATAGTTGAAGGGGGGAGCACCATAACCCAGCAATTGGCAAAGATGCTGTTTTTGACTCCTGAAAAAAGCTTAAAAAGGAAAATAAAGGAAGCCATTTTAGCCTCACAAATCGAAAAAAAATATACAAAAGACGAAATTCTTGGGATATATATTAATCAGGTATATTTTGGAGCAAGGGCATATGGCATCGAAGCAGCCTCTCAGGCATATTTTGGAAAATCAACATTAGAACTTAATCTGGCTGAGATAGCCCTTATCGCAGGTCTGCCCAAGGCGCCCTCTGCATTCTCACCTTTCAGGAACCCCGGAAAAGCAAAAATAAGAAGACAAATAGTGCTGAAAAAAATGATAGAAAACGGTTATATAACAAATGAACAATTCAATTCAGCTGATTCCGAGCCGCTCCCGCAAAAAATAACCCATAGGAAATATGAAGCGCCATACTTTGTTGAATCTATCAGACAGCAATTTGAAACTAAATATAGTGATAGTTTATATACCTCTGGCATAAGAATATATTCAACAATAGATTATTCAATGCAGAAAATTGCTGAACAGGCTTTAAGAAATGGTTTGATGGCTGTCGAAAGACGTTCAGGTTCTGGGATACAGGGCGGACTTGTCGCAATTGACTTGACAAATGGTCATATCAAGGCTATGGTGGGAGGCACAGATTTCTGGCAGACACAGTTCAACAGGGCGGTAATGGCGTTAAGGCAACCCGGCTCGGCTTTTAAGCCTTTCATTTATGCTGTCGCCCTTGAAAATGGTATGAGCACTGACGACAACATCCTCGATGGCCCAATATCGTTTAAGGCTTCAGGACCAAAAAGCGTTTGGTCTCCAAAAAACTATGACAACAAATATCACGGATATGTTACCTTGAGAAAAGCCCTAGCTCTATCTCTAAACACAGCAGCAGTAAGGCTTGCAAGCAATCTCGGGCTTGACCAGATTATCTTTTTTCTCAATCAATGCGGTATCGAAAGGAAACTCGACCCTTATATGCCTCTTGCGCTTGGAGCATCTGAAGTTACCTTGCTTGAATTGACATCAGCATATTCAGTATTTGCCACTGGCAAAAGAATCTCACCAATTACATATGAAAAGGCTTTAAGCAGAGAAGGGATAACTTTGGAAGAGACATCGCCGTACTCAGAAGAAGCGCTTTCTCCAGAGGCAACCGAGGGGATGAAGATTCTTTTACGAAGTGTTGTAGAAGAAGGAACCGCTCAAAAGGCTAAAGATCTTGACAGAAAGGTCTATGGAAAGACAGGGACAACTAATAACTTCTCGGATGCATGGTTCATTGGTTTTGATGACAGGTTAGTCGTAGGCGTCTGGGTTGGCAGAGACAACCATAAACCGATAGGACTTAAAGAGACAGGCGCTTCAGCGGCACTGCCGATATGGATAGAATTTATGAAAAATGTCCATTAAAACGCTATTATACGCGGGCTAAGGGAAAGAACTACCTAGTGTCTGTTTATAAACTCTCATTGGTATAAAAGGCTGTCATTCCTGCGAAGCTTGTCCCTGCAGGCAGTAAGCAGGGGGCAGGAATCCAGGGTTTCCCGCGAAAGCGGGAATCCAATTCGTTATGCCTGGATGCCCGACTAAAGACCCCCGACTACAAACTTCGAGGGCAGGCTTCGGGCATGACAAAAATAAAAAACAGCAATTTATGGACAGACACTACATAGCTTTTTCCACTAAATCATCCACTTTTTCTTTTTTAATGGAGCCCCCCTCGGTTGCTCCGCCAAGCCCATTGGGATATCGGGCAAGGATATAATTCATGCCAAGACTCTTTGCATCATTCATTAAGTTTTTCTACCTGTCGGCTGCTCCAGTTAGCGTGAAGTTGACCTGACAGTCGCCGTCGCCTCCATTAGCCCCGATATCGACATTCATTGCCTGATCGTAGCTAAGTGTTTGCGCACTTGCGCTGGCGCAGGTGCCTGCAGTGCTTGCGTGGCGAATTATCATTTCTCCCACATTCAAATAACGATTATTTGCTGTCTGAGTAATTTCAGTATTATTCCTCACATTATTTCTACAGAACGCGTCAATTGTGAAATCCCGTGTGGCACCTGTCAGATTCCAAACCCTATAGTTTTGACATCCAACAAAAATTATAGTCGAGCAGCTATTGCTTCCAAAGGCATTGTTCACGGTTAGTGTGAATTGACGCAAGCCTTCAGTAGTTTGGACAGCGGTTGTGCATGTGCCGCCCATTGAATTTGAAAAGGTTGTGCAAGTCCCTCCAGAGGGACTAAAACTGCCGTTTGCAGGTCCATTTGTAATAGTCCATGTCAAAATAGCAGTCTGTCCATATCTTACAATGCCGGGATTGGCAGCAAGGGTGCAGGATGGTGGATTTCCAATGATATTAACAGAGTATGTCCCTCCTGCTGTTTGTGGCGAAGGGTTAGTGCAGCTATCCCTCCATGTAGCTGTAAAGTTACAAGTGCCAGCGGCATTGGGCGTTCCAGACATAGTGGCTCCTGAAGATGTGCAGGATAGATTTAAGCCATTGCAACTTGCTGGCGTGCAGGAGGTATTTGAAACAGGTGCCTGACCTCCTGA
>JBBIIV010000015.1:0-27467 GCA_037446295.1 Nitrospirota bacterium | reverse complement strand
GCATTGAGGAATTTATTTAGAGTCTGTCCATAAAGTCTGATTGTTATAATAGGCTTTCATTCCTGCGGAGGCAGGAATCCAGGGTTTCCCACGAAAGTGGGAATCCAATTCCTTATGTCTGGATGTCCGACTAAGAACCCCCGACTACAAATTTTGAGGGCAGGGTTCGGGCATGACAAAGATAAAAAACATCAATTTATAAACAGACTCTAAATAAGGTGCATAAAAGCATTGAGGATAATGCCTTGACGGGAATTTACAGAAAATACTTTACACTATCCCTCACCTGTTAAAGGATTGAAACTCTTCTTAGAAAGGGTGCATCCAGATTTGATGTCTCAATTACCTGAGATTGCAAAAAAATTAAAAGCCTGAAACTACTTTAAAAGCCGCTGAATAATCAAGAACCCCTTTTATTCTCTGATATTGCAGATAGCTTACTATAACCTTTTTAACATAGTTTCTTGTTTCATCATATGGTATGTCTTCTATAAACTCATCTGCAGATTTATAATTGCCGTTTTTAAGCCATTCTCTTACAACATGTTCACCTGCATTATATGCGGCAACGGCGGCAGGCACCGAGTTAAATTCATTTAATAGATTTTTCAGATAATAGGCGCCTATCATTATATTAATTTTAGGATTATAAAGGTTTGGATTGTTTTTGTATAAGTTCATTTCCCTTGTAAGCCTCGTCGCCGTTTGCGGCATCAATTGCATAAGCCCCAAAGCCCCTGCGATTGACCTTGCCTCTTCGTCGAATCTTGATTCCTCTCTCATTACTGAGATTATTAGATAAGGGTCAATATTATTTAGGCTCGAAGCCTCCTGAATCTCTCCCCAGAATGCAAGCGGGTAGAAAAGTCCATGCAGTTCGCTTCTATACAATCCTTTAGATAACAAATTAATGGACATCTTGTAATTTCCAAGTTCATTCATCTGAAGGCTTATTTGTATCCGTTCATTATAATCCGGATTTTTTTTTGATAAGTGTATAAGTTCCTGAAGAGCCTCTTTTTTTAGTTCCATCTTCCTTAGCATATCTACTCTCTGGATAGGAGTTGATGAGACGGATATCTTAAGTTGAGAATTGGCAGTCCGAGGCATCTTTCCATTGCCCTTTAAGATGTTAAGCATCGTATAATAATCTCTTTCATTGAAGTCGCTGCTTCCTGTCGCTTTCACTGTCGATGGATTGCCTATGAGTTCAGATGTTTTTGATTTCCAATAAGCGTATCTTGGGTCGGAATAGGACGCCTGAAGTTGAGAAAATACCATGTGGGCATTCTTATAATCTCTCATCATATAGTATGTCCAGCCTTTAGCCCACAGGGATTCCTCCTTCAATGTAGGGTAATGAGATGCCACATGTTTAAAAATTTTAAAAGAGGCATCACTCTCGCCAGACCTTCTTTTTCTATTTCCGTAGGAAATAAGGAGATTGCCCATCCTAACATCGGAGCTTTTTTTGAAGTTTGCGAGTTCAGACTCAAATGAGCTTAAATCGCCTGTTCTCAGCAAAGATCTAGCATACCAGAAATGGTTGTATATTTTTTTGTAAAGTTCAGCAGATTCTTTATATCTTTTCTGCCTAAAAAGCGAATCAGCAAGCCCTTTTAAAATCTCGTTTCTCAAATCATTGCCTTTTCTGGACAGAGCTTCCCGAAAATATTTTTCAGATTCCTTAAAGCGAAAAACTTTGTTAAGATTCTCCCCCTTTTTAAAGAGGTCTGCCTTAGTGATATCATTAGGCGACAATTCTTTATAGGCAGACATAGAGAAAAATGAATCAGTAAAAAAAACCTCCTTAAAAACCCTTTTTGCCTCTCTAAGCTCACCCTTATCTTTAAGCAAGAGGGCATACGCAAATTTCATTTCTATATCTTCTGTGTAGTCTATAATGTATTTTTTTAAGAGAATAAATGCAGTTGGAGATTGAATATCAAAGTTGAGATTCACCACTTTTTTTCGAGCATTTCTATAAAGGGATGAGTCGGGGAATTTCTGGCATAATAAATTTAAATCATTAATTGCCCCTTCAGGATTGCCATTTTTCTCATGAGCTTGAGCTCTCCAATATAAAACGTAATCCGCTAATAAAGGGGTTTCTTCATAAGATTTAGAGAGCAAAAAAATTGCTTTTTCATACTCTCCATTGTCAAGGCTATTTTTGCCTTGAAGGAGGGCATACATCTGGGGAACGGCACCAGCTCCATCTTTGGAAGTGGTTGAAAAAAGATCTGATGAAAGAAAGAGAGGAAGGAAAAAGGCTGACAAAAGTATTTTTAATATCTGAGAAGCCATAAATCTCTCAAAACTCGCGGAGATATTTTAGATAAGAGTTATAGTTTCTTTCCGTTTCATTCATGCTGTCACCGCCGAACTTTTCAAGAAATGCATCTGCAATGACAATCGCAGTGACAGCCTCGGCAATCACTGAAGCGGCTGGAACTGCGCAGGTATCCGACCTTTCATATGCTGCTTCGAAAGGTTTTTTTGTGATTATATCCACAGATTTCAAAGGTTTTTTTAAGGTTGGTATAGGCTTCATCGCTGCCCTCATAATTAAAGGCATGCCATTGGTCATGCCTCCCTCTATCCCGCCGGCATGATTGGTTTCCCTATAAAACTCCCTTGCTTCCGGATTATACAAAATCTCATCCATAGCCTCAGAACCCGATTTTTCAGCTATGCCAAAACCATCGCCTATCTCTACTGCCTTTAAAGCCTGAATCCCCATTATTGCACAGGATAAACGTGCTTCGAGCCTTTTATCCCATTGAATATGGCTGCCGAGCCCTGGCGGCAGCCCAGTCACAGCCACCTGAAAAATTCCTCCAAGCGTGTCGCCTATATTTGCAGCATTATCTATTAACTCTATAATTTTATTGGAAGTTTCTGGGTCAGGGCACCTGACTCGTGATGCTTCAGCCTTGTTAAATAATTTTACAAAATCCTGCTCATTCATAGGCGATTTAATATTTGTATATCTTATTATCCCAATCTGGATAACATAGCTCCAAATATTGATGCCAAATTGAGAAAGAAATCTTTTTGCGACAGCGCCTATAGCTACACGCATTGCCGTCTCACGGGCGCTCGAACGTTCGAGAATATTCCTGATATCGGAATGACCATATTTAAGAACTCCTGATAAGTCGGCATGACCAGGTCTAGGTCTCGTAACAGGCGCTATCGAACCTTCATATTCGATATCTTCTGACATGCCTGTCTTCCAATTCACCCAGTCTTTATTTTCAATAAATAGGGATATTGGGGAACCTATCGTCCTACCCCATCTAACGCCTGAAATAATCTCTGCTCGGTCGGACTCAATCTTCATCCTTCCTCCTCGCCCGTAACCCATCTGCCTGCGAGAAAGTTCCTTGTTTATATCGTAAGTGGAAAGTTTGAGTCCAGCCGGAATGCCTTCAAGAATGCCTATCAGACCTTTTCCATGAGATTCGCCTGATGTAAGAAATTTCAATTTAATCATAATATTAAGAATACATCAATTAAATAATTGGGTCAATCATTTTAAGTATCGGAAAAATAGAGATAGAAAGTTGTCATTTCGAGCAGAGCGAGAAATCTTATCGTTTAACTTAAAGATTCTTCACACCCGTTGGGTATTCGGAATGACAGATAAATAGAGCGGTCTGCAGGTCTATATCTACTTTTCGGAGTATCTAAAACATACAAATGATGCGCCTTCCGAAGATACTGAGCAGAAAACCCCACACCTTTGTCTCTGCATGTTGTTCTAAAATAGTTACTCTAAATATGCAAAGGAACGGCAGAATTCCCAGAACATGCTCGTCTAATGAGATGTGTTACAAGAAGGCTTATCATACCTTTTGGGTATATTCAAGAAGATAAATCATCTCATTCAGATTTCTTGCAAGTGTATCAGACACCTCTTTTATCTTTTCCAAAAATATACTTGTGAAGCTGGAGATTTAGCCTCACATTAAGTTTGTCATCGATTATCCACTGTGAAAGCATTTCAGGAGATAGAATTCCAAATGCTGGGGACATAAGAACCTTACATCTATTAATTATGTCATGCTGGAAAATGATTTTTTTAGCCCAGTCATAATCCATTCTGTCGATGAGTATAAATTTAATTTCATCAGCAGGCTTGATGTAATCTAAATTGCTCATATCGGTTTTATCATGCATGCCGCTGCCAGGGGTTTTAATGTCCATTATTATAATAGCAGCAGAATTTATATCCCTGATGCTTATACTTCCGTTTGTCTCAATAAGCAAAGTAAAATTGTTGTTGATAAGTTGGTCTATAAGAGGCAAAATTTCTTTTTTTTGAAGAAGCGGTTCTCCGCCTGTTATTTCAACAAGGGTTATTTTATGTCTTTGGACTGACTCTAATATCCTTTCCTCCGACATCTCCAAACCTTCTCCGTATGCATATACTGAGTCACAATATACGCATCTGAGGTTGCATCCAGACAATCTTATAAATACACAGGGCAGCCCCGCATATGTGGACTCGCCTTGAATACTGGCAAATATCTCACAAACTTTCATCTTAGAATATCCCTTTTAAAAAGCTTTTCTCGAGTTTACTGAGTTTTAAAATTAAAATGAATTTATGTCATTGATGAACAATCATTATTTTAGTAATAAAAAATGGAAACGTCAAAAATTTTGTCGTTCATTTAAAAGCAATATTATCGTTTTTATGTCATTGACCCGAAAATACCTCTCACCCTTTCCCTCTACATAGTTGACAAAACCAAAATTAATGACTTATAGTCATTTTATGAACAAGAGTCAGATAATTAAATCTGGAAGAAGAACTAGAGAAAAGACTGCAAGACGGAATGCGATACTCAAGGCAGCAAAAGAAACCTTTTTCGAAAGAGGTTTTATTGAAGCAACAGTTGATAATATCGCGGAAAGGTGCGGGCTTGCTAAGGGAACTATATACCTTTATTTCAAAAGCAAGGAGGAGATATATGTATCGTTGATGACAAAAGGGCTGCAGTTGCTTAAAGGAGACATGGGAAAAGCTGTCAGTCCAGATTTATCAACTGTTGAGGCATTGGAGAGGCTTCTCGATGTTTATTATTCCTTTTATTGCAAAAACAAAAAATACTTCAGGATAATTTTTCTTAGCAGTCATCCCGATGTCAGAAGCAGGGCGTCTGACGAACTTCTGAAAGCCAGTATTGACACAGCCAATGATTGCCTCAAAATCCTGAGCAATGTAATAAATACTGGAATAGAAAATAAGATATTCAGGATTATCAATGCGTGGACAGCCGCTAACATTCTTTGGGCGACTGTAAACGGCATTATCATGAATTATGAACAAGACCCTATATATCGCGATGAGATAGCAGGGCTAAAATTAGAAGAAATTCTCAAAGAAAGTCTCCAACTCTTTCTTGACGGACTGAGGACAAGAGAATAATGTTCTGGCTTGCATACAAGGCCTTAATATTTGAGAAAACCAGACTGTTCATAACCATCTCGGGGATAGCATTTTCAACCGTCCTTGTCTTGACCCAGGTAGGCATATATCTTGGCATGATGGGTAATGCTACATCTATTATCAGGAATATTGACGCAGATATATGGGTGACATCCAAAAACATCCAAAACTTTGATTTTGCAAACCCTATACCTGAAGAAAAGATTAACAGGGTCAGGGCTCTCCATGAAGTAAAATGGGCGGATCGGCTGATAATGACATGGGGGTTTTTGAAGCTCCATGACGGTGGGCAGGAACAGGTGCAGATAATAGGATTCAATCCTGATACGGGTGTGGGAGCTCCATGGTCAATGCTTTTTGGGGTGCCATTTGATGTGAAGGGCGGCAGTTATATGATAATCGATAAAACATCAGAACAAAGGTTAGGGTCTCTAAAGATTGGGTCAGTCTGGGAGTTAAGCGGAAAGAGATTCAAGCTTGTAGGGATTTCTGACGGGATTAAGAGCTTTACAACTGCTCCTATAGTTTTTATGTCTTATGAGCAAACTCAAAATCTTAACACTGGTCTTACCAAGCCTTCTGAAGCGTCATACATCGTGGCAAAACTTAAAGAAAGCAAAAATATTGAGTCAGTAATAGGCGCTTTAAGGTTGTCAATGAAAGATAATGATATATTTACAAAAAACGATTTTATTGTTAAAACAATAAAATACTGGACAATCCAGACAGGCATCGGTATGGGCTTTTTCCTCACAGCTATTTTAGGGCTTATGATAGGCGGAGCTATTGTCGGGCAGACTATCTATTCGGGCACTATGGAACACATCAGGGAGTATGGCACCTTAAAGGCATTGGGGGCTAAAAACGAGGAAATTTACGAAGTAATCTTTTGGCAGGCAGGAATAAACGCCGTTGCAGGATTTCTTGCAGGCGTTGTTTTGATATTGATTACACAAGAAGGGATAGAAAGGGCAGGTGTCCCAATGTATCTTGATTTATCGATAATATTGTTTCTTTTTTTTCTTATTTTATTAATCTGCCTTTGTTCGGCATATTTCTCAGTTAAAAAGATTAAAAATCTTGATCCAGTAATGGTTTTTAGGACTTAAAGATGAAGCCTGTTGTAGAGCTAATACAGGTAATTAAACTATATAAAGAAGGTCCACTACAGGTGCTGGCAATAAATGGCGTCTCCCTTGCTTTAAGAAACGGGGAAGTCGTTCTTATTATTGGACCTTCAGGTTCTGGAAAAACAACCCTTTTGTCTATGATAGGTTGTATTTTAACTCCCACCTCTGGCGAGATAAGGATTGATGACAATCTAGTGACAGTGGCAAACTTAAAACATCTCCCTGATATACGGAAGAAATATTTTGGCTTTGTATTTCAATCCTTTAATCTCTTCCCTTTTTTGACAGCAAGAGAGAATATTGAGCTAATTTTGAGGTTAAAGAAACTACTTGATGATGAGATAAGACATGAGTCCGAAGAGCTATTGCGAAAGGTTGATATTCTTGACAGGGCTGACTTCTATCCGCGTGATTTGAGCGGGGGGCAGAAACAAAGGGTTGCGATAGCAAGGGCACTTGCAGGTAATCCATCAGTTATCCTTGCGGATGAACCCACCGCAAATCTGGATTCCCATACTGGAAAAGATGTTTTGATGTTACTGAAAAATGCTGCGACCCATCAAAATAAGGCTGTCGCAATCGTCAGTCATGACCCAAGGGCTGAATTATTTGCTAATACCGTTATATATCTGGAAGACGGCAAGATCAAAAAATGACAAAAAAAGTTATTGCATCGGCGATTATAGCTATAATTATCTTAATTATCTTAGCATTTTCTCTGCACATCACTAAAAAAACCTCTGAACTGGAAAAGCCTATGATTGCCCGCGGGCACTATGTTGCAGCGGAAGGGAAAATCGAAGTTATAGACGGTTATCAGGCAGAAGTTGGTAGCGAGTTAGACGGCAGAATAGCGGAGTTTTATGTTGCAGAAGGCGATGAAATCCAAAAGGGAGGTCTGATTGCAAAATTAGACGATACTCACTACAAGGCAAAACTGAATGAAGCAAAGGCAGAGCTCGATGTATCAAAATCAAAATTAAAAGAAGTTGCCTCAGGCGCAAGGGAAGAGGAAATAAAACGTGCTGATGCTGTTTTGGAATCCGCCTTTGCAAATATGGAGTTTGCAAGAGAGAGCCTTAAAAGACACAAACTCCTATTTACAGAAGGATATGTTACAAAAGAGCTTTTAGATGAAAAGGAAAAGTCTTTTAAAATTGCCGCTGCCAGATTAAGGGAAGCAAAAGAAGAAAAAGCGCTTCTTGAAAAGGGGCCTAAAAAAGAGACAATTAAAAACCTTGAAGATGCTGCCAAGAGGGCTAAGGCGTCGGTGGAATACTATCAAGAAGTACTTAACAAATGCTATATCTTAGCACCGGTGTCGGGCATTGTCATAAGAAAATATCTGCATAAAGGTGAAATAGTAAGCAAGGAGATGAATACACCCCTTGTTGCTGTCGCCGATGTGAAAAAGCTGTGGATAAATGCTGAGATTGACGAGACAGATATAGGCAGGATAAAGGTAGGGCATCCAGTGGAAATAAGATCTTATGCTTATCCTGAAAAAGTATTTAAGGGAGAGGTTTATAGGATATCTAACTATGTGGGAGGAAGAAGGTTTACCCCTAATAACCCGGCTAAAAACTTAGATATGAAGGTAATACAGTTGAAAATACTATTTGAAGATGTAGATTACTTCAAGCCCGGCATGACAGTTGATGTGAGAATCATGCCTAAAGATGACGCCTGACACATTTTTTTTACATCTGCCCAAAATAAATTTTTAATATATGCCTGTCTGAATATATTTTAGCCACAGTGTCTTTTTTTATGTCTGCTCACAGGCGCCGAAAATAATATTTAAACTGGGACATATGAATTTATCATGGTCAGATTTGATGTATGATATAATATTTACCTTTTCTAATGATTCAAAAATTAAGAGATTAAATGAGAAATAAGAAAATTTATTTAATTCTGCTTGGTGTTATTTTCGTAGTATTGCCTTTATTTTTCGTGTTAATAGGCTTATATACTGAGTGGCTTTTTTTTGTCGAAACAGGATACCAAGCAGTTTTTACAAAGGTTTTTGTAGCTAAAATCGGCACAGGTGTATTTTTCGGCTTAGCCTTTTTCACCTTTATAACTCTCAATATAATCATAGCCGGCAGGATATTTTTTTCTAACTCCGATGTATTTGTTGTAAATGGCATTATACACACTTACAACAGAACAGCTATTGAAAAAACCATCAAGCCCCTCAGTATTATCGCCTGTTTAGTGATGACTTTTTTTGTTGGGCAGTGGGGAGCGTTTAAATGGGAAGAAATACTTCTTTATAAAAATAGTGCAGAAATAGGCTTAAGTGACCCGATATTTGGGATAGATGTAGGTTTTTATCTCTTCGAACTTCCTTTTGTTTACACTCTCAAAACTTTTGCTGGTTTTTCAATTGTGCTGACATCACTACTTCTTGCAGTTAATTACTTTTTAAGGGGAGGCGCCGCTTTCGCCAACAACCATTTTTCTATAGACAAGAGAGTGAGTCGCCATTTAGCCATTATGGGCGGGCTTTACATAATGAATATAGGCTTCGGGTTTTATCTTGAGGGTTTCGGGCTTTTGTTCTCCCAATTTGGGGTTGTTATTGGAGCAGGGTATTCTGATGTCAACGCAAGGCTCATTTTTTTTAGAGTGCTTTCGGTTATCACGCCTGTATCAGGCATTTTGTTTATATTGTTTATTTTAAGGGGTTACCCACGACTTTCATTGATACCCCCGGCTGCCGTTTTTATAATTTATATTGCAGGAATAGTTATTTATCCTTCAATTCTTCAAAAGTTTAAAGTCGCCCCTAATGAGCTAGCTCTCGAAGCTCCCTATATAGAGCATAATATTAAATTCACAAGGGTGGGGTATGGAATAAACAAGATAGAGGTAATCCCTTTTGATGTAAATTACAACTTAACTGGAAAAGACATAGAGAAGAATGATCAAACCATTAAGAATATTAGGCTATGGGACCATACCCCTCTCCTTAAAACATATAGTCAACTTCAACAGATACGAACTTATTACAGGTTTCGGGATGTTGATAATGACAGATACATGATAAACAATGAATACATGCAGGTTATGCTCTCCCCTAGAGAACTTTCATATAACGACCTGCCAAGCAAAACATGGATAAACGAGAGGCTTATATTTACACACGGAAATGGCGCAGCGCTTGGTCCTGTTAGCAGGATAAGCAAAGAGGGACTGCCTGAGTTCATAATCAAGGATATCCCGCCTGTCTCCAATGCCGACCTAAAGATTACAAGACCCGAGATATATTATGGGGAATTGTCGAATGATTATGTGATAGTAAATACAAAGGTTCAAGAATTCAGCTATCCAACCACAGACGGCAATGTATATACGGCATATAAGGGGATGGGTGGTGTTATGCTCGATTCCCTATTTAAAAAGGCGCTCTTTTCACTAAAGTTTAAAACCGAAAAGATATTTTTATCATCTGACATCACTGGCGAGAGCAAAGTCCTCTACTATAGGAATATCATGGACCGGGCAAGGGCAATAGCCCCATTTCTGGTTTTTGATAATGACCCATATATCGTGATCAGTGATGATGGCAGGCTTGTCTGGATTATTGACGCCTATACCGTATCTGGAATGATGCCTTATTCCACCCCTTTTGATAAGAAAAATAACTATATCAGAAATTCCGTTAAGGTTGTTATGGATGCTTATAATGGCTCTGTAGATTTTTATATAAGCGACCCTGAAGATGTGGTTGTAAAGGTTTATTCGAAGATATTTCCTGGGTTGTTCAAACCGCTCAAAGATATGGCTGCTAATATTAGAGAACACATCAGGTATCCTCAGAGGCTGCTCCAGATACAGGCTTCTATGTATGCCGCTTACCACATGACAGATCCGCAAGTGTTTTACAATAAGGAGAATCTATGGGAGATACCGGCGTTTGGCGAGAAGGCGATGGAACCGTACTACACAATAATGAAGTTGCCAGGCGAGCAGAAGGAGGAATATATACTCCTTTTGCCTTACACCCCTGCAAAGAGGGATAATCTTGCGGCATGGCTTGCTGCAAGGTGTGATGGGGAGCAATACGGCTCTCTTTTCGTCTATACTTTTCCAAGGGATAGGCTTATTTACGGACCTAAACAGATAGATGCAAGGATAAATCAGGATGCATACATATCACAACAACTTACTTTATGGGGACAGCGCGGCTCCCAGGTTATAATGGGGAGTATGTTAATAATCCCTATAGAAAACTCTCTTTTGTATGTTCAGCCTTTATATTTAGTTGCCGCTGATAAAGCCGGACTGCCTGAACTCAGACGGATTATAGTTGCATACGAAAATCAAGTGCTAATGGAAGAAACTCTTGAGGTGGCTCTTGATAAGCTTTTTGGAACTAAAAAGAGGATTGATAAAACATCTGACAGAGTTAGTGAAGAACCTTTGGCTTTACCTGCTGATTATGCTAAAGAAGCGATAAGGATATACGAAAGAGCAGTTGAGATGCAAAGGCGGGGCAATTGGGCAGGTTACGGTGAAGAACTGAAAAAACTTGAACAGATTCTTAAAAAAATTGCTAGATAAAGTTCGATTTCAATTTTTCCGTCTTTAAAATCATAACTTTTTTATCCCTTTAGAAACCTTCGCCTTCTTAATTTTTTTATCAGGTATGTTAAAATAGGCGCGAGCGTAATGGGAATACTCGAATGTATAGGCAACACCCCCCTTGTAAGGATTGAAAGTCTTAATCCAAATCCCTCAGTAAAGATATTTGCCAAGATAGAGGGCAATAATCCGGGCGGCTCAGTTAAAGACCGCATAGCTCTTTATATGGTTAAGATGGCAGAAAAAGATGGCAGGCTCACAGGAGATAAGATAATCCTTGAGGCAACATCGGGTAATACTGGGATAGGACTCGCCATGGTTGCATCAGCCTTGAGATACAGAGTGAAACTAACGATGCCTGCATGCGTCAGCATTGAAAGGAGAAAGATTCTTGAAGCCTTCGGTGCAGAGCTTATCTTAAGTCCTGCTGAAGAAGGAACTGACGGGGCGATCAGGCTTGCCCACAGATTATGGGAAGAAGAGTCCGATAAATATTTTATGCCAAACCAATTTGACAATCCGGCTAACATGCTTGCTCATTATGAGACCACCGCTGTAGAGATAATTGAGCAAACAAAAGGCGCTATAACTCACTTTGTGGCCGGCATGGGAACAACTGGCACTTTGATGGGCGCAGGCAAAAGGTTCAAGGAGTTTAACAGTTCAATAAGGGTTATAGGTGTAGAACCAGTTAAAAATCATCGGATACAAGGACTTAAGAATATGAGCGAGAGCATCGTTCCAGCTATATTCAATTCTGAAAAGCTCGACGAAAGATATCTTGTCAATGATGAAGAGGCCTTCGATACAACTCGTATGCTTGCAATAAAGGAAGGAATTTTCGCCGGCATGTCGAGCGGGGCAGCTATGTACATCGCTCAAAAGATTTCAAGCAGGATTCGGGATGGCGTAATAATAGTTCTTTTCCCTGACAGGGGAGATAGATATCTCTCAACATCCCTGTTCGCCTCCATCTGTGGCAAATGCCCCCCTTAACAGCCTATTGAAAACCTTTTTTTATCCATTATTTCAAACCGTGCTGGAATATAGCATTTCAAAGAATTATGGATGCCGGTTTTCACGGGCATGATAACTTTTAAACCCAGAATTGTCATTAAAGTTAAAATATCGTTTATTCCAGAATTATCATTAGGAATAAATATTTATAAAACAATTGGTTATATTCATACATGACAATTTTGGGTAAAATGAAATTCAGTTCTTTTTCAACAGGCTGTTATGAGAGCGTAAAAAATCTTTTTGTAGAATCTGGCACGGGCAAAATAAAGAGACTTCTCGCTTATCTCGGTATAACACGAAAAAATTGTTCAATTTAGGTATCAATAAACGCCTATTAATCTTTATTGAAAAGAGCCTTTATGAATGCATTTGGGTCAAAGTCCCTTAGATCATCAATCCCTTCTCCAATGCCGATAAGCTTGATTGGGATGTTAAATTCCTTGTTTATAGCGAATATTATGCCGCCTTTAGCAGTCCCATCAAGTTTGGTCAGAGCGATGCCGGTGATCCCGATCGCTTCATTGAAGATATGCGCTTGTTTTATAGCATTCTGTCCAGTAGTGGCGTCAATGATAAGAAGTATTTCATGAGGAGCTTCTGGGATAGATTTCTTGACAACGCGTGTTATCTTTTTCAGTTCTTCCATGAGAGGCGTCTTAGTGTGAAGCCTACCTGCTGTGTCAATAATTACTATATCAATGTTGCGGTGCTTTGCGGCCTCTACGGCATCATAAGCTACAGCAGCAGGATCTGAACCGCCCTGGTGTTTGATTAGCTCTACACCCGCCCTGTTTGCCCAAATATCGAGTTGTTCTATTGCGGCAGCCCTGAAGGTGTCGCCAGCAGCAAGAATAACTGAATAGCCCTCAGCTTTATAGCGGGATGCAAGCTTACCTATGGTTGTAGTCTTTCCAGCGCCGTTGACTCCTACGGTCAGAATGATAAAAGGCTTTTTTTCAGTTATCTTAATTGGATAGAACTCGCCTAATGATCTTGTCATCTGGGCTTTTATAACCTCTCTCATATCCTCCGAGGAGTGCAGTTCATCCCTTTTAATCTTTTCCCTGATACTGTCAGTTATCTCAGCCGCAGTTTTTGCCCCTACATCCGAAGCAATCAATATTTCCTCGATATCTTCCAATGTAGCTTCATCAATCTTTCTATCAAAAAAAACTTCTTCTACTTTATCAATAAGATTTTTTTTAGTCTTTGCAAGACCGGCTTTTAATTTATCAAAAAATCCCATTATTTTTATCTTTTAGAAATATTTTATCCTTAAGACATTATGGGTTTAGCCCAAACCCAAAGTATGAACATGAATATGAATCAGTTGACCCCTCTCATCTTGAAGACTTTATCCTTAAAAAAGAGGTAGATTTTTCAAAAAAAAAACAAACTGTGAATATTTATTTCAAATCTGTTCTAACCCCCGGTCTCCTGAATGATGGATTTCCTTACGACATCCAAAAGCTCTATCAAGCTATTTTCAGTTATGCATAGGGGCGGCATAACTACTATAACATTTCCGAGCGGTCTTATAATTACCCCCATTTCTCTTGCTCTGTGTATGACTTTCCATCCAATTTTAGCCTCAAGAGGGTATGGTTCTTTAGTTTGTTTATTTTGAACTAATTCTATTCCTGTCATAAATCCTTTGTTCCTGACATCTCCGACTTTTGGCAATTCTGCAATCTTCTTTAGTTGTTCATCCAGAAGTGATATTTTAGGTTGAAGATTCTTAAGCGTCTCATCTTTTTCGAATAATTCAAGGGAAGCTATTGCGGCAGAGCAAGCAAGAGGATTGCCGGTATAAGAGTGCCCATGAAAAAAAGTCTTCAACTCTTTGTATTCACCTAAAAAAGAATCGAAAATCTCTTGAGTTGTGAGGGTTGCTCCGAGTGGCAGATACCCATTAGTTATGCCTTTTGAGAGACACACCAAATCAGGAACTATTCCTGCGTGTTCGCAAGCAAACATCTTGCCGGTTCTTCCGAATCCAGTTGCTACCTCATCCGCTATTAACAGGACATTGTATTTATTGCAAAGCTCACTTGCACCTTGTAGGTAAGCCTCTGGATAGACAATCATGCCACCTGCTCCTTGAACAAGCGGTTCAACTATAACAGCTGCAATCTCACTCGAATGCTCCATCAAAATAGCTTCCATCTCTTTGAGACACTGCAAAGCACATTTGGGGTAAGACATTTCAAATTCACATCTGTAGCAATACGGCGAAGGGGCTTTAAATGTCTCAAATAAAAGAGGATTAAAGATATCATGAAAGATTTCTATCCCTCCTACACTAACAGCCCCAATCGTATCTCCATGATAGCCATTTTTAAGTGATAGAAAGGAACTTTTTCCCTTAACGCCTTTGTGAGTCCAATATTGGAAAGCCATCTTAAGGGCGATTTCGACGGATGTCGAGCCGTTGTCTGAATAAAAGACTTTGGACAATTTTTTTTTAGAACCTGCGAAAGATTGCCCGGCAGCCGCAATCAGTTTCTCTGCGAGTTTTATAGAAGGGATGTTACCTAAACCAAGTAAGGTTGAATGGGCAATTTTATCAAGTTGTTGTTTGACAGAATCGTCTATTTCCTTTCTTCCGTGTCCATGTATATTTACCCACAAAGAAGATATTCCGTCCAGATACCACCTTCCATAAATATCTTTTAAAAAGCAATCCCTGCCTTCGCTAATAATTAAAGGTTTTTCACCAAGCCATTCCTTCATCTGGGTAAACGGATGCCAGACAAAGCGCTTATCTGTTTCTTCAAGGTATTTTATCTCTTCACTATGATTCATAGACTGCAAGGTTAACCTTTAATGAGTTCAAGAAATCTACTAAAATCAAACTCTCGACTGAAAAGCTCCTTTACCCTCTCAATCTTGCCCTTCTCCCTTATTCTCGTCCTCGATAGGATATTTTCAATCTTATCAACTGTTGAGAATGTATCTTCCTGAACAGCGATTATAGCAACGCCTTTGGAGCGTGCTCGTTCTAATACGAACTCATTTGTATAAAGACCACCTGTTAATATAAGGCATTTTGTGGATGTTTCAATAGCGGCGAGCTGTATATCAGCTCTATTGGCTCCTGTTATCACTGCCTTATCATGGACTTTGCTGAAATATCTCAATGCATTATCCACATCCATAGCCCCTATCATGAAATTATCAATGAATTCATCGAGCTTATCCTCTCCACATAGAATCCCTCCGTTCAGGACTTCTATAATGTGCCTTATTGTTACAGACTCAAGAAGTTTGTCTTTATAAAATGCGCCCAGTATCTTTATCCCTCTGTTTTCCATAAATGGTCTGACTGATTCATTTACATATGACAGGATATTCAGGGGAATTTTGTTAAAAACACCTCCTATAAACCTGTCGCCTATGATTTTTTGCATCCAGTAAATTGAGTCCATTGAAATTATCCCGCGCCACGCTTCAACCATAATGACCGATGCCCTCATATCCCTTATCATGGACATGGGATCAATACCGAGCATAGCACCTTCAGACATATCCGCTTGACCGCTTATTATAAGATAATCCTTGTTTTTCATTGAATCGAAGGCGCTCATTATTTGCTTGACGGCATTTTTGGGTTTATGTTTCGCCTGAAGGATTAGCGTCTCATAGCTAAGAGTAAACGGAGAAATTACATTTAATGGCTCAGGCAGCGAAAGAGACTTTTTTATAAAGATTGCATCGGCGTCAAAGAAATCATTGCCTTTTTTTACAGGTGTTTTGCTGATAGGTTTCATATAGCCGACGCTGTAGCCGAGTTCTAAAAGTTTTGCAGCAATGCCGATCGCTATAAAATTCTTACCTGTATAACCTTTGTTTGACGCTATAAAGATTGGGACCATTAACCCTCCCTCTTAATAAATAAAAAATAAATAAAATATGATTCAATAAGCACCCTTACCCTTCAAAACAACCCCAATTGTTTTTAAAAGTATAACAATATCGAGCCATACACTCCAATTTCTCACATACCAGGAATCAAGCGCAATTCTATAATCATACCCCATATCGCTTCTGCCGGAAATCTGCCATAATCCCGTGATGCCCGGATGAACAAAAAAACACAGCTTTGCATCTTCTTTGTAATATTTATCTATCTCGTCCTGTGTGACAGGTCTCGGACCGACTAAGCTCATCTCGCCCCTAATAACATTCAGCAGCTGCGGAAGCTCATCCAGAGAAGTTTTTCGTAAAATAGCGCCTATTTTTGTAACCCTTGGGTCATTTTTAAGCTTCCAATGCGCTTCCCATTCTTCTTTGAGGTTGTGGTCAAGCATGAGTAGTTTTTCAAGCTTTTCTTCAGCATCGATATGCATAGTCCTAAATTTATAAATTTTAAATTTCTTGCCGTTTCTGCCCACCCGGCACTGCGTGAATAACGGATTGCCCGGAGAACTCAGAATAATCGCAAGATAAATAGTAAGCATAGGCAGCAAAGAGGCGCAAAATATAATAAAACCTACGGAAAAATCAAAAGCCCTTTTAATTAAAATGTTATGTGGGCGGAGGAGATTGCTCTTTATCTCAAGCGATAAGATCTGTTCATGAAAAAAATGGTGAAGCTGCATCCCTATCATAGGAATGCTTTTCATATCAGGGATAAGCAATATCCTGTCCACTTTAAGGTAGATTCTATAAATTAAATCCTCTATTTTTTTCTTTTCTATATCAGGAAGGGCTATAAAAACATCGGAAATGCCGGATCTAGCTAGATAGCGTTCGATATGTTCGGTTCCGTTATGTATCTTAACCCCGTCTATATCCCTACAATTATCAGGGTTGTCATCGATAAAGCCAGCGATTTCATACCCGTGATGGGGTTCTCTTCTTAAAGCCTTTAAGGTAATTTTGCCGAGTTCTCCAGTGCCTATTATAAGGGCTTTTCTTTTAAATAAACCGAAATTTTGCAAGATTTTTTTTAAATTTATCCGTATAATTGGCATCAAAGGAATTGCACAAATGCCTGAAATGACAAGCAAGCTCCTTGAGACCTCTTCACTTATCTTGCCGATAAAGACAATCGAAAAGGTGGCAATGCTTGAAAAAAATGCTGCCTTCCACATTGAGCCTAATTCATCCCAAAAAGAGAATTTTTTTGTATATAGCCCCTCATAATACAAGAAAAAAAACCATAACCCAGCTATCCATAAGATATGATTGAAGTTCATCGTTGTTATATCAGGCAACTGCTCCTCAAAAAACGAAGGCATGATAAATTTCCTTATTAAAAAAGCTGTAGAGAAGATAATAAAAATACAAAGAGCGTCGATTATGATTAAAAGGAGTATTTCAATATATTTTTTTCTATTTTTCATTAAGGGATACCTGCATATTTTCTGCGAGAAAAACCTCAAGGGACTTCTGCCAAGGGGCCATTTTTATCCCTTTTATGCTTGTAAGGGGAGACCAAAGAGGTCTTTTTGCCTTTGAGGGATATTCATGGTGTGATACAGCAATGATATCACCATTGAGCCCCGAGAGACTGGATATCGTTTCGGCAAATTCATGCCATGAACAATAACCAGCATTCGCAATGTGATACGTCCCATAAGGCATTTTATCAGCAAGCAATCTCCAGATTTCTTGAGCCAGATCGTATGTGCATGTTGGCGACATATAAATGTCATTGACGACTTTCATTGTTTGTTTATTTCTTAGTTTATCCAGCACTGTGAATACGAAATTCCCACCCTTGCCGCTTGCCCCTGATTTTCCGTAAAGACTTGCTGTCCTGACTACATAAGCATTTACAAGATAATTTCTAACAAACAATTCACTTGCAAACTTTGATATTCCATATACATTAAGAGGATTCGGAATATCCAGTTCATTATATGGGATTGGAGCCTTTCCCCCGTCAAACACGTAATCGGTGCTTATGTGTAAAACTATTGCCCCTGTTTGTCTGCATGCATCTACTAAGTTTTTAACTCCAGTGGCATTAATCTTAAAAGCCTCTATAAAATTATCTTCTGCGTCATCTACCCTGACATACGCCGCAGTGTTTATGACAACATCAGGTCTTTTTTCTCTCATGATGTAAAGCGTTTGATCTCTGTCAGTTATGTCGAGGCTAGCTTTTTCATAGGCTAAGATTTCTGCAAAATCAGGCTTAGTTCTAATTATATCGCTTCCCAGTTGTCCTTTAGCGCCAGTCAGTATGACCTTCAATATATGTTGCTCCTTGTTTTATGTCCATTAAAGATATTCAGAGTCTGTTTATAAAATGCCTTTTTTGTTTCCGTCATGCCCCCCTGCTTGTTGCACTTCATGATTGAACGTGCGGCGCCCACACAGGCTCTATTTAAACGCCGTAAAAATCACCTTACATTGGACTGATGCCTCATATAACTTTCTTTGAGCGTTGAGATGAATTTATCCACAGCCTTTTTTTTGCTCAAAAGCCAATCTTTGTTGCTTATGCACCAAGCAATGGTTTTTTCTAAGCCTTCTTCAAATGAAATGGAGGGTTTCCATCCAGTTGCAGCCTCAATTTTTGCCGTGTCAACCGCATATCTAAAGTCATGACCAGGTCTGTCAGCCACAAACTCAATCATATCATCTTCTTTTCGCATGAACTTAAGTAGCAGCCTCACTACATCGATGTTTCTCATTTCTTCACTGCTGCCGATATTATATATCTCTCCAATAGCGCCTTTTTCTATAATGTTTAAAATTGCTTGAACGCAATCCTCAACAAACAACCAAGTCCTTATATTTTCTCCCTTGCCATAAACAGGCAATCTTTCACCCATGAGAAGTTTTGCGATAAAAAGGGGTATCAGTTTTTCAGGATACTGCCATTGTCCATAGTTGTTTGATGGTCTTACAATAATAGTAGGCAGTCCGTAGGTCTTGTGATAGGCCCTCACGAGCATATCAGCTGAAGCCTTGCTCGCAGAATATGGGGAATTAGGCAGCAAGGCGTCGCTTTCCTTAAATTTAACAGACTCTTGAGAAATTAGCTCTCCATAAACCTCGTCTGTTGATACATGTATAAAGCGGTTAATCGTGTATTTATCGGATAGCTTCAAAAGGTTGGCAGTGCCAGCAACATTAGTTTGGACAAAAATCTCCGGCTCAATGATGCTCCGGTCAACATGCGTCTCAGCCGCAAAATTGACCACTGTATCGAATCCCTCTTTTATGAATATCTTTTCAACAGAAGAACTGTCTATAATATCGCTTTGATAAAATCGCACATTATTGGCTCCTTCAAACCTTTTAATATCCCCAGCATAAGTTAGTTTATCAATGACGGCAAAAGAAATCCCATTTTGTGCTAAGAGCTTAACGAATGCGCTACCGATAAATCCCGCGCCACCTGTTATAAGAATTTTCATTTAAATTTCTCCATAACTCGTTTGTATCTAAAAAATGCCCATCCAATGCACAGTTAATTTTTACGGGTCTTCTCCAATTTCGTCGAAACAAAATGCTTCACAACTTATTTTTGCAACTGTTTTGAAGATGAACTTTTTTTATTAAAAACAGAAACAAAAGACCACGCTTTTCTTAAAATGCAAGGTTTTTTAAAAGCGGATTCCTTTGCAATGCAGCTATATTCTCATTTATTCCATTATTATATGCTCAAAGACAAAATTGTTCTCAGCTTCTAATAGAGGTGGGTGTTTTTTATCCTTATCTGACAAGATAGGGTTTTCTATATGCCAGTCCACCCCTATTTGAGGGTCATTCCAGATTATTCCTTTATCAAATAAAGGATTATATTCATTTGTATTTTTGTAGAGAACCTCCGTCATGTCTTCAAGCGACAAGAAACCATGTGCAAAACCTTCAGGCACCCATAGCATAAAACCGTTTTCTTCTGAAAGAATTTCCGATACCCACCCGCCGTAAGTAGGGGAGCCTTTTCTGATGTCAACAGCTACATCAAGTATTTTCCCTTTCAGCACTCTTACAAGCTTCCCTTGAGCAACAGGATTAAGCTGATAATGAAGCCCCCTCAGGACATTCTTTCTAGATGATGAAAGATTGTCTTGAACGAATGATTTATCTATGCCAGCTCTAAAAAACTCTGAAAACTTATATGTCTCAAGAAAAGACCCTCTTGCATCAAAAAACTTCTTTGGCTCTATCAAAATTACATCAGGAATCCGAAGCTTCCTGAATTCAAATGGCATGGTTCACACCTGTCTCATTTTTTAATATTCGCATTAAATATTCTCCATAACCACTCTTCATAAGCGGCTTGATGATCTCGATTAATTTTGAACTATCTATATATCCCATTCTATAAGCAATCTCTTCTATGCACCCGATTTTATGCCCTTGTCTTTTTTCTACTATAGCGATGAACTCACTTGCAGAAAGCAAGGATTCATGGGTGCCTGTATCTAACCAGGCAAACCCTCTGCCTAACAAATTGGCTTTGAGTTTGCCTATTTTTAGATATTCGATATTCAAGTCCGTTATTTCAAGCTCGCCTCTTGCCGATGGCTTTATTTTTTTTGCAATTGAGACAACATTATTGTCGTAAAAGTAAAGCCCTGTTTGTGCATAGTTTGATTTAGGAGTTGAAGGCTTTTCATCTATGGATATGACCCTTCCATTTTTATCGAATTCTATTACTCCATACCTCCTTGGGTCGTTCACAAAGTAGCCGAAGATAACGGCGCCGCCATTTGTCTCGACTCCTTTTTTTGACTTTTTCAGTATTTCAGTTAATCCATGCCCAAAAAAAATATTATCTCCCAGAATTAGACAGACATTATCATCTTTTATAAAATCTTCACCCACTATAAAGGCATCAGCCAACCCCCTTGGCTCTGATTGAACTACATAAGAGAAGCTAATACCTAAATTCGAACCATCTCCGAACATCTTTTGAAACCTTGGAGTGTCTTCAGGGGTTGATATGATTAGAATGTCTTTGATGCCTGCAAGCATAAGAGTTGAGATGGGATGATATATTAAAGGTTTGTCGTATATCGGGAGAAGCTGTTTGCATGCTCCTAAAGTGGCAGGATAGAGCCTTGTTCCGCTTCCTCCTGCCAATATTATACCTTTCATATCATACTGCCTCCTGAGTGATAGTATTGACTTGTGTTAGAGGTTTCGAGATTTAATATTATATCTCAATCCAATGATTGTAATAAAGTTTTATTTACATGAAGTTTTCTCAAAACTTAAGTGATTATTAAACTCTGCAAAATAGTGATAGAAATGTGTTTTCCGCCCCCCTCACTCTCTGTCATTCCGGGTGAAATGAGGAATCTTTCCTTATCGTTCGGGATAAACCATGCACTGAGCAAAGCGAATGTGTCCGCTAGGAATCTTGCTGCCTTCCAATAAAAATTCTCCACACCCGTTGGGTATTTGGAATGGCAAACAAATCAACAGGTTTGCAGGTCTATCTTTATTTTTCGGGTAACTCAAAGATAGGCAAAGTCAAACCTTGTTAAAAGATAGAGCATACAAAAATTATTGACAATTACTATTTTTTTCAATATAATTATAATAATTATTAAATTATAATGATTATTAATAAAATTCCTTATGGAATTAATAAACATACAAATTGAAGGAGGCAGTTATGTCAAAAACCGAAAAAAATCTTAAAGAGGCATTTGCCGGTGAGTCGCAGGCAAACAGGAAATATCTTGCCTTTGCAAAAAGAGCTGAAGAAGAAGGCTACAAAGCGGTCGCAAAGCTTTTTAGGGCAGCTGCTGAAGCTGAAACGATTCATGCCCATAATCATTTGAAAGAACTTCATGGAATTAAAACCACAAAGGATAATCTTCAGGAGGCTATCAGCGGTGAATCTTACGAGTTTCAGAGTATGTATCCTAAAATGATCGAAGAGGCAGAAGCTGAGAGAAATAATTCTGCAAAAAGAAGCTTCGTATTTGCCAACGAGGTCGAAAAGATACATGCTGGACTTTATCAAAAAGCACTGGATAACCTTGGGAAAAATCTTGATGTTGATTACTATATCTGTCAGGTTTGCGGGAATACCGTTGAGAGCGAGCCGCCTGACGAATGCCCTGTTTGTAGAGCCAAAAAGCAGGCATTTAAAAAAGTTGAGTGATAATCATTTTATAGTTTTAATCTATGAGGAGGAAATATGAAAAGGTTAGTAGCCATGCTTTTGGCAGCAATGCTGATAGTTCCTGTTGTATTGTATGCACAATCGGTAAAAAAAGATATAACCCCGCCGCTTAGCTCTCAAACCTCAGCCTGTATAAACTGCCATAAGATTTATACCCCTGGAATTGTGGAGGATTGGAAAAAAAGTCTTCACTCTATATCAGCCCCCTCAATGGCTTTGAAAAAAAAGGCTGAAGAAAAAAGGGTATCAGCGGATAAGATTCCCGATAATCTTGCTAATGTTGCTGTTGGGTGCTATGAATGCCACAGCCTGAATACAGCAAATCATAAGGATAATTTTGCCCACTTCGGTAATAAGATTAATGTTGTTGTATCTCCTGCTGACTGTGCAACTTGCCACTCAACTGAAGTCAAACAGTACTCGGGGAGCAAGAAGGCGCATGCTGTAGGAAATCTTACCAAGAATCCAGTCTTTACTGGACTTGTAGAGACTGTTATTAGCAAGAAGAAAATTGAAAATAGCAAAATCGTCCAACTGCAATCAACCCCCTCCACTCAACAGGAAACTTGTTTTAGTTGTCATGGCACAGAAGTAAAAACTGAAGGCTTAAAGGATGTAGAGTCACCCATCGGCAAGGTTAAGGTTCCTTCTCTCACCAACTGGCCGAATCAGGGAATTGGTAGGATTAATCCTGACGGCAGCATGGGCTCATGCTCGTCGTGCCACCCCAGACACAGTTTCTCAATCGAGATTGCCCGTAAGCCATATACATGCGCTCAATGCCATTTAGACCCCGATGTACCTGCTTGGAATGTCTATAAAGAAAGCAAGCATGGAAATATTTATTTTTCAAAGTATCACGAATGGGATTTTAAAGCAGTCCCGTGGAAGGTCGGCAAAGATTTTCAAGCCCCGACATGCGCAACCTGCCACAATAGCAAGCTCGCAACCCCTGAAGGAAAGGTTGTAGCTGAAAGGACACATGACTTTGGCGCAAGATTGTGGGTAAGGCTTTTCGGGCTTGTATATTCGCACCCACAGCCTATTCATGGCGACACTTCAGTAATCAAGAACAAAGATGGGCTTCCTCTGCCAACCGCTTTTACAGGTGAAGTTGCCTCAGCTGGGCTTATTGGTAAAGATGAGCAGGTTAAAAGGCAAAAGGCTATGGAGGGCATTTGTAGGAATTGCCACGGCACGCAGTGGACTACCAATCATTTTGTGAAACTTGACAATACCATCAAAGAAGCTGATAGCATGACGCTCTCTGCTACACTGCTTCTTCTTGAGGCATGGAAGAATAATCTCGCAGAAGGTCTTATACACGGTAAAAACCCATTTGACGATGCAATTGAGCAGATGTGGATAAGACAATGGCTATTTTATGGAAACTCGATTAAATACTCCTCTGCGATGACAGGGGCGCCTGACTATGCAACATTTAAAAACGGCTGGTGGAATCTTACAGAAAATCTACAGAATATGTCTGATTGGATCGAGTTCAAGAAAAATACAAAAAAGGGTGAAGTGAAATGAAAGTCTTGGCATTTTACGGCAGCCCTCGATTGCATGGAAATTCTGATACTCTATTGGATGAGTCTTTAAAGCCCATAAAAGATGCAGGACATGAGATTATATCATTCAGGCTTAATACAATGAACATAAAACCCTGCCAGAATTGCGGGGGTTGTGAAAAGACAGGGATGTGCGTAATAAATGATGATATGTCAGATATTTATAAAGCTATCAGGGAGGCTGATAGAATTATTATCGCCTCCCCTATATTCTTCTTTGCATTGAGCGCCCAGACAAAGATAATGATTGACCGCTGTCAGGCCATCTGGTGTGAGAAATATCTTCTTAAGAAAACTATTTCTGAAGGTCGGTATGGAAGAAAGGGCCTCCTTTTACTTGCAGGAGGCATGAAAAGGGACATCGGTATAAAATGCTCTGAAAACACCGCAAAGGCATTTTTCAGAACGATAAGCATCCCAACCCATGAGACGTTGGGATACCTCGAGATAGACGCAAAGGGAGATATCTTTAAACATCCTACAGCACTGAAAGATGCATATGATGCAGGCAAAAAGCTTCTTGAAAAATAAAAAATCCCATATTACAAGCATAGGAAATTTGTAAATGGCTAAGATGCCTGAGCAATATAAGAATATTCAGAAAAGTTTCAAGGAGTTTCGCAAAGCTGTTCAAAATCTGGGAAAGGCTGCCAGACTGCTCAGGCGAATTTAATTTTGTGCTTAATGTCGAGAGAGATGCAGAGATTCACAAATTGAATCTTACTGAAAATGCAAAAAAGGTTCTTGCCGCAAGATATCTTCTCAGGGATGAGAAGGGCAGGATAATCGAAACTCCTGATGAGATGTTCAGGCGTGTTGCGCTCAATACAGCCCTCGCAGAGAAACTTTATGGAGAAGAACCTGCAGAATGGGTTGATTTTTTTTATGAAATTCTGTCATCCCTTAGATTTCTTCCTAATTCTCCAACCCTTATGAATTCAGGCAAGCCATATGGGCAGCTTGCCGCATGTTTTGTGTTGCCAGTAGAAGATTCGATGAAGGGCATTTTTGAGACCCTTAAAAATGCAGCTCTTATTCTTCAGAGCGGAGGCGGGACGGGTTTTTCATTCTCCCGTTTAAGACATAAAAAAGATATTGTAAGTTCAACCGGAGGGGTAGCAAGCGGCCCTGTATCCTTCATGAAGATATACAATACTGCAACAGATGTCATCAAGCAGGGTGGCGCTAGGAGAGGCGCTAATATGGGGATTTTGAGAGTTGACCACCCCGATATCCTTGAGTTTATCAAATTAAAGAGACTTACTGATGAATTGCACAATTTCAATATTTCCGTTGCTATTACTGATGAATTCATGAATGCTCTGGAGAATAAAAAGAAATATAAATTAATAAATCCGAGGGATAATTCCGCTGTCTGCGCAATGAAGGCACAAACAGTTTTTAATGAAATAGTGCATAGCGCATGGATAACTGGCGACCCAGGTTTGATATTCATTGACCGCATCAACGAGACAAATCCAACACCTCATATAGGACAGATTGAGAGCACCAATCCCTGCGGGGAACAGCCACTTTTGCCTTACGAGGCATGTGTTTTGGGCTCTCTCAATCTTTCAGCTTATCTAAGGAATAGCTGCAAATGGCGGTTCTATGATATAGCTGAAGATAAAATTGACTATCGTTTAATTACTGATAGTATAAACTGGGAAGCTCTTAAAAAGGATATTTACACAGCCGTCAGGTTTCTTGATGATGTAATAGATGTAAATATTTATCCTATCCCTGAAGTCGAAATGATGCACAAAGGAAACAGAAAGATAGGGATCGGGATTATGGGGTGGGCTGACTTGCTAATATTATTAGGTCTTTCCTATGGACGCGAAAATTCTATCAGGCTTGCAGGCGACTTGATGCAGTATATACGCACTGAATCAAGAAAGGCTTCTGTTGCCCTGGCCATAAAAAGAGGCGCCTTCCCAAACTTCAAGGGCTCTGTATATGACACTTCGGGTATGCCCATCATGAGAAACGCTACCCTCACAACTATAGCCCCGACTGGAACACTCTCGTTAATTGCCGGCTGTTCAAGCGGGATAGAGCCAATATTTTCGTTAGCTTATAGAAGACATATAATGGATTCTGTGATATTCGAAATTAATATAAATTTTATTCAAGCAGCTCAAAGATTCGGCTTTTTTCATAAGATTATTATGCAGAAGGTTTATGAAAGAGGCAGTATTAATGGCATTAAATCCATTCCGCCTAAAATAAGACACATTTTTAGAAACGCGCTTGAAATTCCTTATCAAGAGCATATAGAAATGCAGGCAGCCTTTCAGGAACATACAGACAATGCCGTCTCAAAGACCATAAACATGCCTAAGAAGGCATCTAAGAAAGATGTGGCAAAGGCTTTTCTCCTTGCATATAACAAGGGCGTAAAAGGAATAACAATCTTTAGATATGGTTCAAAAAAAGGGACTCTGATCAAATTTCAGGACTCTGATTAGCCAAATCCTCAAACCACTCTTTATTATTTTACTATTTCAATTTCTATTTCTTTATCCCTCTCGAGATTAATGATGAGCATAGATTTTGGAAAAGGTCCTGGATTTAGGATATAGATATCCTTTTCCTTATCGTTTCTTAATTGATGTGTATGCCCATGAAGATAAATATCGATCTTATCTTCTTTGAATGCATTTTCTAATTTTGAGTTAGAAAAAAGACCATGGCCGTGTAAGACTCCTATCCTTTTGCCTTCAACTTCTATTATTTCTTTTTCTCTCAGAATCTTTTTGATTGATAAATCGTCCATGTTACCAGCTACACCACAAAAATTGCCTAATCCTTTTAATTGATGCACTACATTGATATTTGTGTAATCTCCGCAATGGATTATTAGATTGAGATTAAGATTGCTCAATTTCTTCATTAGGTCAACCGGCAAAGCAGACAAATGAGAATCTGAAATCACACCTATTCTCATAACTCTTCACCTTTGGTATCAATTATCGTTTTAATAATAGCCGATGTTGAAACACCATGAGTATAAGGTAGGCTATAAACTTCAGCGACAAGGTCCGAGCCTACAATATCCGATTTCTTCCAGTCCCCACCTTTGACAAGCACATCGGGTTTGACGGCGCTAATAAGCTTATAAGGCGTATCCTCGTCAAAAATAACTACATAATCAATCATCTCAAGAGCTGACAGGACTTCAGCCCTTTGAAAATCGGGTATAATAGGCCTATTTGGCTTGATAGAGTTCACGGATTTATCTGAATTAAGCCCTACAATCAAGATATCTCCGAATTTTTTTGCATCTTTTAAATATCTGACATGTCCTACATGCAGAATATCAAAGCATCCATTAGTGAAAATTATCTTTTTGCCCAAGGCTTTTAGATGTGCGATGTTTTTCAGCAAATCTTGAAGTGATATAACTGAACCCATGTTTGTAATGTTATCATCAGCCTGTTGAAAAATGACAGCATTTCATTTAAAAGCTGTCATGCCCGTGAAAACGAGCATCCAGAATTCTTTGAAATACTATATTCCAGCATTGGTTGGAATGAATAAAAAATAAAAGAGTTTTTCAACAGTCTGTCATTATCCGAAAA
>JBBIIV010000014.1:0-29534 GCA_037446295.1 Nitrospirota bacterium | reverse complement strand
CCAGCACTCCCAGAAGGAGTAAAAATTGTCACGACCTATGACAGATCAGACCTCATACGCCGCTCAATCGACACCATTAAAGATGAGATTATTAAGCTTACTATCGCCGTAAGTGCTGTATGTATAGTTTTCCTCTTCCACCTTCCAAGCGCTTTGGTGGTGATACTGACATTGCCGGTTGCGATAATAATGTCCTTCATTTTTATGTATTACCTTAATGTAACCTCCAATATTATGAGCCTCAGCGGAATAGCCATTGCGATAGGGGCGATGGTTGACGCCTCGATAATCATGGTCGAAAACGCCCATAAGAAGCTTGAAGAATGGGAATTGCACGGCAGGCAGGGAAGCAGAAAGGATGTAATCATAGAGGCGGCGAAGGAGGTAGGGCCTTCCCTCTTCTTTTCGCTGCTGGTGATAACGATCGCCTTCCTTCCCGTATTCGCCCTTCAGGCGCAGGCTGGAAGACTTTTCAAACCACTCGCTTACACCAAGACATTTGCGATGCTTTTTGCATCCTTTCTTGCAATAACCCTCACTCCTGTTCTGATGACATTGCTAATCAGGGGAAAAATCAGACCCGAAGAAAAAAACCCGATCAGCATTGGACTGCATAAAATATACGAACCTGTCGCGTTGCTTACACTCCGTTTTAAAAAGACGGTCATAATTGCAGCAATCGTTATCATGGCTTTAACGGCTTACCCCTTCATGAAACTCGGCTCCGAGTTCATGCCCCCCCTTTATGAAGGAACCCTTTTTTACATGCCGGTGACGGTGCCGGGGGCATCGATAACAGAGGTTTCCGACCTTCTCAAGCTTCAGGACAAACTATTAAAGGACATTCCGGAGGTTTCTCAGGTTTTCGGAAAGGCAGGACGAGCAGAGACAGCGACCGACCCGGCGCCTCTTGAGATGTTCGAGACCGTTATAAACCTGAAGCCCGAATCCCAATGGAGAGCCGGGATGACAGTGGAAAAACTCAAGGATGAAATGAACGACGCCCTTACCATTCCCGGAGTCGCAAATTCCTTTACAATGCCGATTAAAGCCCGTATAGACATGCTCGCAACCGGTATCAGAACCCCCGTAGGGATCAAGGTGCTCGGTCCCGACATTGAAGAAATTGAAAGAGTCGGTCTCGAGATAGAACGCTATATCAAGGTGGTGCCGGGGACAAGAAGCGCATATGCGGAACGCCTGACTACGGGATACTTCCTCGATATCTCGATAAAGCGGGAGGAAGCCGCCCGTTACGGTTTGACAATCGATGAGGTGCAGGAGATGGTACAGTCTGCTGTGGGCGGAATGAACCTGACCACTACCGTTGAAGGAAGGGGAAGGTATCCTGTAAATGTGAGATACTCAAGGGAATTGAGAGATGATATCGAAAAACTCAGAAGGGTGCTTGTGCCTGTAATGATACCGGGATCTAAAGCTATGGGGGAGTCCGCCGGCCGGGCGTCCTCCTTCAGCGGACAGTCTCAGCCTTTATTGCATATACCTCTCGGTCAGATTGCCGATATCAACATTGTAAAGGGTGCTACATCCATAAAAAGCGAAGAAGGCCTCCTTGCATCATATGTATTTATTGATTATTCCGGGAGGGATGTAGGAGGTTATGTAGAGGATGCAAAAAAGAAGGTCGCAACCCTGAAAATCCCCGAGGGCTATCGCATTAAATGGAGCGGCGAATATGAATATCTAATCAAAACCCATGAGAGACTAAAACTCGTCATCCCCTTGACGATTCTCATTATATTCGTCCTGATTTATTTAAATACCAAATCAGCGGTAAAGACGATGATAGTCCTTCTTGCCGTTCCATTCTCTCTAGTCGGCTCATTCTGGCTCCTCTACCTTCTCAATTACAATATGAGCATAGCTGTATGGGTCGGGATAATAGCTCTTGCGGGGCTTGATGCGGAAACCGGCGTCATAATGCTGCTTTATCTCGATCTTGCTTATGAAAAATGGAAAAAAGAAGGAAGGCTGAAAGGCCCCGACGGACTGAGAGAGGCGATAATGTATGGCGCCGTAAAAAGGATTCGGCCAAAGATTATGACCGCCTGCATCATACTTGCCGGACTCGTGCCGATTTTATTCGCAACAGGGACAGGGGCGGATGTTATGAAAAGGATAGCCGCCCCCATGGTTGGAGGGTTAATAACATCCACCATACTTGAGCTTTTAATCTATCCAGCCATATTCATGATATGGAAGCAGAGAGAGCTTAAGAAACTAAACCCTGAATAAATAATTTAACAATGGATTAAATATAGCGCTTGACATAGTAGAATAATTATTTGACATAATTCCTACATTTTTTATATCCTATTGGCGTCTTTCAGGTTAATAATTATGAGGCTTTTCCCCAAAGAAATAGATTTTTTTGAGATATTTGAGAAGGCGTCCCAGAACCTTATAGATGGTGCATCTCTGCTCGTTTCGCTTATGGAAAATATTGATTCTCTTGAAACAAAGGCAAAGCAAATATATGAAGCGGAGCAAGAAGGGGATATACTGACCCACGAGATAATGAAGAAGTTGAACAAGACCTTTATTACCCCGATCGACCGTGAAGACCTGTATGACCTTGCATCAAGGCTTGATGATGTGATTGACCTTATGTGGGGAGTTGTGGAAAGGTTGACGGTGTTTAAGATAAAGGAAATAATGCCGCCTGCAATCTCGATGGCAAAAAATCTTCTTGCAACCACAGAAGTGATCCACAAAGCAATCATCAAACTGAGAGAAAAAAATTATATCCATGTGCAGGAATACTGCATAGAGATAAACAGGATAGAAAACAGGATTGACAGAGATTTCAGGGATGCTCTCGGTGACCTTTTTGAGCGCATACATGACCCCATTATTATTATTAAATGGAAAGAAATATATGAGTATCTTGAAAATGCATCAGACAGGTGCGAGGATGTCGCTAATATCATTGAGGGCATAGTGCTTAAATATGCCTGAAATCATCATAATTATCGTTATACTGGCGCTGCTTTTTGACATAAGTAATGGTTATAATGATGCCGCAAATGCTATAGCAACAGTTGTCTCCACAAGGGTTCTCTCACCCGCCTCTGCAGTATTGCTTGCAGCCGTAATGAATGTTATTGGTGCCTTTCTGACTACAGCGGTTGCAAAAACCATAGGAAAGGGCATTGTTGACCCAAGAGTTGTTACTGAAACCGTGGTTGCTGCTGCACTTCTCGTTGGTTTTATTTGGAATACTGGAATGACAAGGTTAGGGATGCCTGTAAGTGCTTCTCATGCGCTTATTGGCGGACTTATAGGGGCGTCGGTTTCTTTTGGTGGAATCAATATTCTAAACTTCTCGGGGCTGTCAATCATTTTTCTTTCCTTGTTTATCTCCCCTTTTCTTGGCATCACATTCGGATTTTTATTTATGCTGACAATACTAAAATTTTTTGGTGCCATGCCAGTAGGCACTGTCAATAGTAATTTTGGAAAACTTCAGGTTCTTTCGGCTAGTTTTATGGCTCTCAGTCATGGGTCTAATGATGCTCAAAAGGTGATGGGCATTATTACTTTAGCCCTTTTAAGCGGCGGCGTTATTGATTCACTGGAGGTGCCGTTTTGGGTTATTTTGACTTGTGCGCTAGCGATGGGATTTGGCACCGCCTTAGGCGGCTGGAAGGTAATTAAAACTATCGGTGTCCACATGCTTAAGTTGCAGCCTGTGCATGGTTTTGCTGCAGAGACTTCTGCAACCGCTATTATTCTTGGTGCAAGCCACTTAGGACTTCCTGTCAGTACGACCCATGTAATATCAACCGCTATAATGGGAGTTGGCGCAACAAAAAGACTTTCAGCTGTAAGATGGGGTGTTGCGGGGAAGATAGTCCTTGCCTGGGTGCTTACTTTACCTGTAACCGCTATTTTTGCATGGCTCGTTTGCGGGGCGCTTGTTTATATTATGTAGCCTGATGTTGTTAAGACGGGGTCAATAGTGAGCCGTGCAGGATTCGAACCTGCGACCCGCTGATTAAGAGTCAGCTGCTCTACCAGCTGAGCTAACGGCCCATATCAAAGATTATAGACTACAAAAGTTCCCTTGTTTTAGTCAAGTTTATCGCCAATTTTCATAAAAAAGCCGGTGAGGGGAGTCGAACCCCTAAACCTTTCGATTACGAATCGAGTGCACTACCATTGTGCTACACCGGCATCCAGTGCTACCCCGATATTTTATGAGATACGTTCAGAAGACATTGTATCGGGATTAATACTAAATAGTGTCTGTTTATAAATTGCCGTTTTTCATTTCCGTGATGCCTGAAGCCTGTCCTCGAAGTTTGTAGTCGGGCATCCAGGCAGGCATAATGAATTGTATCCCCACTTTCGCGGGAAACACTGGATTCCCGCTCCCTTCTTACTGCCTGCGTGGACAAGCTTTGCGGGAATAACAGCCTTTTATACTAATGAGAATTTATAAACAGACACTAAATATAGGATTATTATCCAGCTTCTCAGGAACCTTTACTTAAAGCTCGGAAAGATTCTGGACAAGCCGTAATGACAAAAAAAATCACTCAATTTAGGGAATAATTATAAATAAAACAAGGGCTTATTTTTTTAAATGATAAATTTGGGTTAAATATAGCAGCAAACAATTAATCAAACGATTTATTATATCATAATCTGGATTAATTATTGTGTTGCCTTCAGTAAAAAATTAAGGGCTGCACATGGCAGCCCTCATATTATAAAGATAGGAAATAAAAGATTTTCTTAGAATACGCCTTTGACCTTTCCGGTCTCGACATCTACGTCTACTCTTCTGTATGCTGGATCTGAGGCTGTTCCGGGCATTAAAGTAATTGTGCCTGCAACAGGGACAACGAATCCTGCGCCTTTGTAAGTAAGAATGTCGCGGATAAAGAGCTTCCAACCTTTAGGAACGCCTTTCAGCGCAGGGTTGTCGCTAAGGCTTAGATGTGTTTTAACCATGCAGGTGCCGAGTTTTGCCGTCTCGGGGTCTGCTTCCATTCTCTTTGCTTTTGCGAGTGCATCGGGTGAGTATTCAACTCCGTCAGCTCCATAGACCTCTGTGGCGATCAATTCAATGCGCTTCCTAAGCGGCGTGTCAAGCTCATAAAGGAGCTTGAAGTCGTTAGGCTCATTGCAGGCATCCACGACTGCCTCTGCCAATTCGACAGCGCCTTCGCCGCCATACTGCCAGTGCCTTGAAAGGGCGACTCTTGCTCCTGCAGCTTCGCAAATACGCCTAATGGCGTTGATTTCATTGTCTGTATCGGTGTAGAAGGCATTGATGCAGACAACCGGGTTCATTCCGGACTTCTTAACGATGTTTACGCAATGGAGCAGATTTTCGCATCCTTTTTCTACCCATCCGACATTCTCTTCTTTGTATTCAACAGGTATCGGTTTGCCCGGCACTGGAACAGGTGCGCCGCCATGGCATTTTAACGCCCTGATAGTAGCAACGACAACGGCTGCATTCGGCTTAAGGCCGGAGAAACGGCACTTAAGATTCCAGAATTTCTCAAATCCGATGTCTGCTGCAAATCCTGATTCGGTTACGTGATAGTCGGCTAACTTAAGGCCGACTCTGTCGGCAATAATCGATGACTGGCCGATAGCTATGTTTGCAAATGGTCCTGCATGAACCAATACGGGCTGTCCTTCGAGTGTCTGCATGAGGTTCGGGTTGAGGGCTTCGACCATCCATGCCGTCATAGCGCCTGCTACGCCGAGGTCTTCGGTGGTTACAGGGGCGCCGGTCTTAGAGTAGGCGACGACTATTCTGCCCATTCTCTCTCTCATGTCTTTGAGATCTTTTGCTACGGCCAAAATTGCCATAACTTCCGATGAAACCGCTATGGCGAAACCTGAACTCATCATAAAGCCGTCGGTCTTTCCGCCGATACCTATTATGATATTCCTCAATGCCTGAGCGCAGAAGTCGATTATCCATTTCATCTCGACATTGCGGGGATCGACATTCAGTCTTTTCAAATTGCGTTTTGCGAGCTGATCGTCATTGTAATTTGCCTCGTGCTGCATCCTTGATGTCAATGCAACCATTGCGAGGTTATGAGCGTTCATAATCGCATTGAGGTCGCCTGTCAGTCCTAAAGAAAACGGGGTAAGAGGGATGCACTGTGAAAGGCCGCCGCCGGCAGCGGAACCTTTAATATTCATGGTAGGTCCGCCGGAAGGCTGGCGAATTGCAGCAATAACCTTCTTGCCTATTTTTCCGAGTCCCTGTGTTAATCCCATTGTTGTGGTCGATTTTCCTTCGCCGAGCGGGGTAGGGGTGATAGCTGTAACATCGACATACTTGGCGTCGGGTTTGTCTTTCAAACGGTTAATAACTTTTTTGAAATCGACCTTGGCGATGTAATGGCCATAGGGTAAAAGCTCCTCTGGCAAGAGTCCCAGTTCATCAGCGATATCGCTGATTTTTCTCATGTTTGCTTCTGCAGCTTCGGCAATCTGCCAGTCTGCATGTTTCGTTGGATCAAGCGGCATTTTTAAAACCTCCTATTTGTTTAATATAAGCTTAAAAAGCTAATTGGAAATAACCTCGATTTTTACGCTTGAGACTTTAAACTCGGGCGTCTTTGTAACCGTATCAAGGGCTGAGTCATTGGTTAATATGTTTACCGCAGCTTCTGCATAATGCATGGGTATGAATACCTCTCCTTTTTTAACGCTGTCGGTTATCTTTGCCTTGATTTCTACATTACCCCTGCGCGATGAGACTTTTACAAGATCATTATCTTTAATATTGAGTTTCCATGCATCGTCTGGATTTATTTCTATATACGGCTGTCCCGCAACCTCTTGAATAGCCTTAACCCTCTTGGTCATCGATGCAAAATGGTAGTGGAACAGATTTCTGCCGTTTGTAAGTATAAAAGGATAGTCTTTATCAGCAACTTCCTTTGCAGGTTCAAATGGAACGATTGAGAAGTGGGGCTTGCCTTTAGGAAAGACATCATTTTTATAAAGATATTGGGTGCCGGGATGGTCTGCCGTTGGACATGGCCACTGTATGCCTTCATTTTCAATTCTATAATAATCAATTCCCTTTACTGCAGGCCATACACTGCCCAATTCCTTAAATATTTCCTCTGAGTTGGCGTAATTCATTGGATAGCCCATTCTTTTTGAGAGTTCAGTGATTATCCAGATATCGTCTTTTGCATCGCCTGGAGGCTCTACAGCCTTCCTGACTCTTTGAACTCTCCTTTCTGTATTATGGAAGGTGCCGTCTTTTTCAGCAAAACATGCTGCCGGAAAAACGACATGGGCTTCTTTTCCTGTCTCAGTAAGGAAGATATCCTGAACCATTAATAAATCAAGGCTCCTAAGGGCTTTTATTGTGTGCCACATATTAGGGTCACCCAGAACAGGATTTTCACCCATAACATAAATTGCCTTAATGCTTCCCTCAATTGCCTTAAGAGTCATCTCAGGTGCTGTTACACCAGGTTTTGGTGATAATGGAACACCCCAGGCAGTTTCAAACTTTTTCTGCATGTCAGGTAAAGCGACAGCCTGATAACCAGGATATACGACTGGGAGACAACCGGTATCGCAGGCTCCTTGAACATTGTTCTGTCCCCTGAGCGGATTAATGCCTGTAAATTCCCTTCCTATATTGCCTGTAAGCAGGGCTAAATTAGCAATAGTATTAACATTTGCAGTGCCGTGTGAGTGCTGGGTAATGCCCATTGTATAGTAGATAGCGGATTTTCTTGAGCTTCCGTATGCAATAGCGGCTTTGATTATATCCTCTTTTGGAACGCCTGTTAGTTTTTCTCCAACCTCTGGAGTGAACTCCTCGATAAAAGCTACCCATTTATCAAAGTCAGTTGTAGCTTTATCAATGAACTCTTTATTGTAAAGCCCTTCTTTTAGGATCACATGCGCCATAGTATTAAATAATGCTATATCAGTACCTGGTCTTTGCTGCATGACCAGATATGCAAACTTACTCATTGAGATCTTGCGAGGGTCAGCAATTATTATCTTTGCCCCTTTCTTATAAGCCTTTATCATAAAGTTCCCAATGACAGGATGCGCCTCTTTAGTGTTGGAACCAGTTATAAGGATTACTTCATTGTCTTCTATTTCTCTTAAGGAATTGGTCATTGCGCCTGAACCAAATATTGCAGCCAGACTGGCTACGGTTGGGGCATGTCAAAGTCGGGCGCAGTGGTCAATATTATTAGTGCCTATGGCAGTCCTTATGAACTTTTGGAATACATAATTCGATTCCGTTGTTGTCCTTGCAGATGCCAAACCTGCAATTGAATCAGGACCGCTTGAGTTTTTTATCTCTGTTAATTTTTTAGCAGCATAGTCAAGCGCTTCATCCCAAGTGGCGGGTTGAAGCTCCCCATTTTTTCTGATTAGAGGCGTTGTCAGTCTCTCTGGACTTGAGATAAACTCAAAACCGAAGCGACCTTTGACGCATAGGAGTCCTTTATTAACACCTTTATCAGGGTCTGCAGTTACACGAATAACCTGATTATCCTTTACATTTAATGTTATGCTGCACCCAACCCCACAATAAGGGCAAGTCGTATCAACCTTTTTAACTCCCTTTTCCCTTCCTTTTCTCTTCCATGTCTTGCCTGTCAACGAAGATGTCGGGCAGACGCTGACACATTGTCCGCAAAACTCACAGTTCATGTCTTTGCCGTCGTGGGTGGTGATTTTACCATCAAGGTTTTTCTTATCAAGTGCCAGTGCCCCAACGCCCTGAACCTCGCTACACATCTTGACACATAGCCCACAAGTAATACATTTTTCGAGTTCCCACTCAATAAATGGATTGTTATCCTTTCTGTATTCCCTTTTTTGAGGTTGTACTTTAGAAATATCAATATCATATAGATAAGCCATCTCTTGTAGCTTGCAGTCGCCAGCCCGCTCGCAGACCATGCAGTCATTGGGATGATCGGCTAAAATCTTTTCTAAATTGGCTTTTCTGAGTTCAAATATCTGAGGTGAAAATGTAGTAACTTCCATTCCATCCTTAACCTGTATAAGGCATGAATACACAGGTTTAGCATTGCCTTTTACTTCAACTGCGCATAGTTTACACCTGCCAGATGGCGAAAGTTGATGATTGTAGCAGAGTGTGGGAATATTAATATCGAGCATCCTGGCAGCCTTAAGTATTGTAGTTTTTTCCGGAACTTCTATTGTTTTTCCATCAATCGTAACCTTTAGCATATTTAAAATCCCTCCATATTGAAAAATATCTGTAGAAAAAATTTTAATGACAACTCAGAAATCAAGTGCTCTTCATGCCATATATACGCCAGGGCATCCAGAACTTGCAGGATTCCTGCTCAACCGCTTAGTATCTACTGAGTTAGGCTTTGCAACGATATTGCGATTGAACAACCTGAAATAAACCAAGCTATTTTTATATATGATATATATCGGGCGCAAATCAAATAATATATTGTTTGGTAATAATCGAATTGCATGAGGACTTAACCTCATATATAGCGCCTGTTCATAGACTGTATGAAATTTCTCTGCCATTTCGAACGGATGGAGAAATCTCTGAGCTTTCAAGATTCCTCCCTTCAGTCGGAATGACAAAATAATGGATTTTTCGACTTTATAAACGGACTATATAGAGTCTGTCCATAAACTCTCATTGTTATAAGAGGCTGTCATTCCCGCAAAGGCCAGAAACCAATTCACTATGCCTGGATGCCCGACTAAGGACCCCCCGACTATAAACTTAGAGGGCAGGCCTCGGGCATGGCGGAAATAAAAAAAGGCAATTTATAAACAGGCACTATAATATAGATATACAGCAAAGATATTACTATAAAGCGTTAAAAAAGTCATATTAATATTTCTCATAAATTCATAAGCAAAATTGGCTTTTAAGAGCGGTATTTATGAGTTGCTGAGATACATGTTATCATTGCAGTAAGAGGTGTTTAATTTATAGTGATGAATATCAGAAAAAACCTATCTGATACAGCTGCAGGATTGATGATGCAGCGCGTCAGAGGAATAAAGATTGTTAGGGCACTGAGCGATATTATTGATAATTTAATCGCTGACGCATTTGATTCTGTTATCGGGGCTTCTCTTGCAAATATGGGAAGCAAAATAGCTGTAGTTGCTACAGGCGGTTATGGAAGACAAGAAATGACAGCATATTCAGATGTCGATATAATGCTACTTGCTGAAAAAAGGGATGAATTTTCCGCTAAAACTGCTGAACTACTTCTTTATCACCTTTGGGATATAGGTATGAATATTAGCCACTCATTCAGGACATTGGAAGAATGCCTTGAAGATGCTATGGAGGATATCACGATCAGGACTTCTCTTTTAGAGTCAAGATTTATAGCCGGGAAGAGATGTCTATTTGAGAAATATAAATCTGATATTTATCAAAAAATAGTCTTTAGAAAAAAAAGCTTATTTATTAAAGAGATTATGCAGGATGTTGATAAAAGGCATAAAAAATCTGGAGACTCGGCATATCTTCTTGAGCCTGACATAAAGGAAGGCAAGGGCGGCTTAAGGGATATGCAAACGCTGAGATGGCTTGCTAAGGCATCACTTCGAATAGCTGAAATGCTCGAATTAAAGAGGATTATGTCAAAAGAAGAGTATGCTCAGCTTATAAAGGCTTATGATTTTTTGCTGAAATTAAGGGTTTGCCTGCACTCAATATCCAGAAGAAGAAATGACATTTTATCTTTTGAGTTTCATAAGCCGGCAGCTGAGATGATGAATATAAAAACCGCAAAAAGACATCATGCTGCTGAGATTCTTATGAGGCTTTATTATAAAAAAACAGCATTTATCTTTAATGCGCTTGATAAAGTAATGGATTTATCACATGGTTTTTACATTCAGACTCAGCTTGATTTCTCAATAAAAAAACTGTCTTCTAATTTTTTGCTTTCTAAAAATGAAATAATTGTAAGAGATCGTGAGTTATTAAAAAATGTTGATAACATTTTGGAGGCATTTTATATTTACTCTAAAACTGGAAAGAAGTTTAGTTATCAACTCAAAACCGACCTTTTAAACAGGGCGATTTATATAAGCAGACGGAGAAATACAACGAAAAGCGCCGCTGCCTTCTTCTTGAAGATTTTAAAAGGTACGAGGGTATATGATACATTGCGCCAGATGCATGATATGGTTGTTATTGATAGATTCATGCCAGAGTTTGGCAGTCTGCGTCATTTGGTGATCTATGAACTATACCATAAATATACTGTAGATGAGCATACTTTAATTTCAATTAAAAATCTTGAAAATCTTAAAAATACAAAGGATGAAAAATCGCAGTTTTTGAAAAAAATTTTACTGGAACTTAAGCAGGAGGTATTATTTTTTGCTATTCTGCTGCATGATATAGGAAAAGGCGTTAAGTCAAGTTCTGTAAGGAGGCACGAAGAAAAAGGTTACAGGGCTATAAAAAGCATTTTGGAGCGGTTTGACCTTCCTGTATCTGACAGGCAAAGGATTGAGTTTCTTGTGAAAAATCATATAATTCTGCCTAAACTCGCCCTGACAAGGGACAGCGATGCAACAGAGACTGTTATAACACTTTGCGAAATTGCAGAAAGTGAGGAAAATCTCAATTACCTTCTTCTTATGACTTATGCTGATATGACAGCCGTAAATCCCCGTTTTTGGACGGAATGGAAGGCATGTCTTTTTTATGACCTTATCAAAAAAGCGCAGCAACATATGCAAGGCATACTCGAAAAAAGATTTGAGATTTCTGATCCGATAATTAATAAATTTCTTGAGGATATGCCTCATAGATATCTCATATCTAACGCCTTTGATGAAATACTCACAGACTTTAGTATGTCTCAGCAGTTAAAAGACAAGAAGGTTTTAATTTCTATTAATCCCCGTGGGGGCGGGACAGCTGAACTTGTCATAGTTACAAATGATATGCCCGGGTTATTTTTGAGAATAGTAAGGGTTTTGAGTATGCAGGGACTAAATATTATCAGGGCAAGGCTTTATTGCTCAAAAAGTGGCTTCGTTGTCGATAAAATTCTTTTATCCAACTGGTGTGATATCTGCTGGGAAGGGTTGGAGGATGAGTTGAAAGAAAAGCTTCAGGCGTCCATATTTCGGGATTCTTTGAGGTTGAAAGATCAGGAGCATTTATTAAATATCTCATATGACACCAAATTTTTAAAAGGAATTGTCGATTTAAAAAGATTCGAGCATTTTGTAGAGATTGACAATGAAACATCAACAGAATATTCAATACTTGAAATAATGTCTCCTGATTGGCTTGGTCTCCTTTACGCCATATCTTCGAGGCTTTACCTGAATAATATTGATATTATTTCAGCGATAATAAATACTGAAGATGGTTTTGCGCAAGATATTTTTTATACGCAGTGTGATGGGGCAAAGCTGAATAATGAGGCGGTAGTTAAAGTGCTGGATTCGATTTATAAGGTTGTGTTTAAAGCATTGGATAGCGGATAGTAGATAATGTGCCGCATATCATCCCGAACACCCAACGCGTGTAAGGAATCTTTATTTGAAACAACACTATAAGGAAAGATTCCTCATTTCACTCGGAATGACAGAGAGTGAGGGCTTGGAGCTACCACTTTCTATCTCTTTTTTTCGGGCGAAAAGGCAGACTGGAAAAATAAAAATAACTCTGTTAAAATTAATACTTCTTTTGTCAGGGGGATTATATTATGACAGGTCAGACTGCAATCGTTACAGGAGGCGGACGAGGCATTGGAAAAGCCATTTCAATAGCGCTTGCTAAAAAAGGGGTCAATGTTGTGGTGGTAGGAACAAACATAGACATTGCCTCGCAAACCGCTGAAGAGCTTGTTGATCATGGGGTCAGAAGTATTTCGATAAAGGCTGATGTATCACAAACGGATGATGTAAAAAATATCTTTGAGAAAACTCTAAGTGAGTTTGGCAAGGTAGAGATTCTTGTGAATAATGCAGGGATTACTCGGGACAGCCTTATAATCAGGATGAAAGACGAAGATTGGGATGCTGTGCTGAATGTCAATCTAAAAGGCACCTTTCTATGCACAAGGGAGGCTGTAAAGATAATGATCAAACAGAAGTACGGCAGGATTATAAATATATCCTCTATCGTTGCATTTATGGGCAATCCGGGGCAAGCAAACTACTCGGCATCTAAAGCGGGCATAGCCGGTATAACAAAAACTATTGCTAAAGAATACGCCGGCAGAGGCATAACCGTAAATGCCATCGCACCAGGTTTTATAACTACCGCTATGACAGAAACAATTCCCGAAAATATTAAAAATGAGATGCTTAAAGCAATACCTATGAATCGTTTTGGAACAATTGAAGATATTGCCAACGGAGTTGTTTTTTTTGCTTCTCCTGAAGCAGGATATATAACAGGTCAGTTATTACACATAAATGGCGGAATGTATATGTAGAGTCTGTTGCTGAAAATTTTTTTCGCGAATTCTATCATGTGCTTAACTTAGGAGGGAAATAATGGTCGAGGATAAAGTAAAGGAGATCATATCAAAGCAACTTGGAGTTGATCAGTCTGCTATAACACCCGATGTTTCTTTTATTGATGACTTGGGTGCTGATTCTCTGGATACTGTTGAACTTGTAATGGCTTTTGAAGAGGCTTTTAACATCGAAATCCCTGATGAAGATGCTGAAAAGATTAGTAGAGTAAAAGACGCAATAGATTATATCAATAATAAGGTAAATGCTTAATAACAACAGAGTAGTCATAACAGGGCTGGGTATTGTTTGCCCTATCGGCATTGGAGTTGACAATGCCTGGGAAGCAGCGCTTCAGGGTAAATCAGGGGTAGTCCCTATTACACAATTTGACGCTTCTTTATTGCCAGCAAGAATAGCTGGCGAGGTCAAGGAATTTGATCCTTCCCCTTATATTGAGTTCAAAGATATCAAGAAGATGGATAGGTTCATTCACTTTGCGATAGCAGCTTCAGATATGGCTCTTCTTGACTCAGGGCTGAAGGTATCAGCCGAAAATGCCGAGAGGGTTGGTGTTATTATTGGCTCAGGGATGGGCGGTCTCCCCGCAATTGAATATTATCACAGAATATACCTTGAAAAAGGTCACAAGAGGATATCTCCTTTCTTTATACCAATGCTTATAATCAATCTTGCATCTGGAAATGTATCGATAAGGGTTGGCGCAAAGGGTCCTAACTCGTCTGTGGTAACTGCTTGCGCCACGGGGAATCATGCCATAGGAGACGCCTATGAGATAATCAAGAGAGGTGACGCAGATGTAATGATCGCGGGAGGCGCTGAGTCATGCATAACACATCTTGGCATCGCAGGTTTTGCAGCAATGAAGGCGCTGTCTGTAAGGAATCATGAGCCGGAAAAGGCAAGCAGGCCATTTGATATAGACCGTGACGGGTTTGTGATGGGCGAAGGAGCTGGGGTGCTCATACTCGAATCACTTGAGAATGCGCTTTCAAGAAATGCAAAGATATATGCCGAACTCGTCGGTTACGGCATGTCCAGCGATGCCTATCATATAACGGCTCCGGCCCCAAAGGGCGAGGGAGCAGCGAGGTGCATGAAAATGGCACTAAAAAAAGCTCAAATAGAGCCTGAAAAAATAGTTTATATAAATGCTCATGGGACTTCAACTAAATATGGGGATGAACTCGAATCAGATGCCGTAAAAACGATCTTTGGGGATCATGCATATAAGCTTTGTATGAGTTCTACAAAGTCAATGATTGGTCACTTGCTTGGGGCTGCTGGTGGAGTTGAGGCAGTTTTTACCGTCCTCTGCATTTATCATGATATTGCCCTGCCTACAATCAACCTTGAAAATCCTGATCCTGAATGTGACCTCGACTATGTTGCCAACAAGTCCCGTCAGATGCAAATAGAATATGCTATGTCAAATTCCTTTGGCTTTGGTGGAACGAATGCCTCTCTTATATTCAAAAAATACAATGGAAATTGAGGAATCTCTTGGGTATTCCTTTAAAGATAAGAGACTGCTTATAGAAGCTCTTACACACAGATCATACCATCACGAAAATCCTGAAGTAGTCCATAACTTTAACGAGAGGCTTGAATTTCTTGGCGATGCCGTTATTGGTCTCGCTGTCTCTGACATACTTTTTTCTGATGAAGCCTATCTTACTGAAGCAAGCATGTCAAAAATGAAATCTTATCTCGTCAATGAATCCATACTTTTTGAGATAGCCTCTAATCTATCTTTAGGTCAATATCTCAGGCTTGGCAAAGGCGAGGAATTAACTGGAGGGCGCTCTAAAAAGTCTTTGTTATCCAATGCTATGGAAGCGCTTTTTGGAGCAGTCTTTCTGGACAGTGATTACATGACAACAAAATCACTGTTTTTGCGTTTATACTCCAAGAAACTATCCAATGTCATATTTAAAAAGGAAGGCTACGATTTCAAGAGCGAGCTTCAGGAGAAGATACAAAGCATTTATGGCTCTCTTCCTGAATACAGGATTACCAAAGAGGAAGGGGTGGAACATAAAAAAATATTTACCGCAGAGATATATATTAATGGCTCGCTTTATGGAGCAGCCAAAGGCGGAAGCAAAAAAGAGGCTCAAATGCTCGCCGCAAAAGAAGCCCTTTCCAGATTATAGTGATGAATAAAAAGGTTGCCTCGTGGTGCCTTTACGATTTTGCCAACTCAAGTTATTCTGCTGTAATTGCTGCAGTCATATTTCCTGTTTATTACACAAATGTAATTGTTGGGAATGAGCATGGACATGGAGATCTCTGGTGGGGCAGGGCGATAGCTCTCAGTATGGCAATTGTAGCTGTTTCATCGCCGCTATTGGGGGGCGTAGCCGATTTCTTAAGGATTAGGAAAAGACTCCTCATTTTTTATACTTTGCTTTGCGCCGCCTCCGTAGCTTCATTTAGTTTTCTGCAAAAAGACATGGTTCTTCTGGGATTTCTACTCATTGTGATTGCTAACATAGGTCTTGAGGGCGGGCTTGTATTTTACAATTCCTTTTTGACAGAAATAGCTGGCCAATCACGGCAGGGAAGGGTTTCCGCCTGGGGATTCGGGATTGGGTATGCCGGCTCTATTATCTCCCTGTTAATCGCTTTGGTTTTAATCAAATTTAGCTCTATCAATCTTGTTTGGCCCATGGTTGCTCTATTTTTTATAATTTTCTCGCTACCAGCATTTATTTATTTGCCTGGTGATGCAAGGGCAAAGAATATAATCCACAAGGCTGCTGTATCAGGTCTCAAGCATACACTTGAGAAGCTCAAAATAATAATCAAAAATAAATCTCAAAGACGGTTTCTTTATGCATACTTGCTTTATGAAGACGGGGTCAGCACAGTCATTGTGTTTTCAAGCATCTTTGCAGCTACAACTCTTGGTTTTTTGCCTGAAGAACTTATCTTGATGTATGTAATCGTTCAAATTACCGCGCTTGTCGGTTCATTTTTCTTTGCCGGTCCGATTGATTTTTGGGGGCCTAAAAAGGTAATAATAATCTCTTTGCTGCTATGGACAATGGTCTCAGTTGCAGCATATTTCGTTGAGAGTAAAAAATATTTCTTTTTAATAGCCTCTTTGGCAGGCCTTGGGCTTGGGAGTCTTCAAGCGGCTTCAAGAGCTCTTTATGCGAGGTTTATCCCAACAGGACAAGAATCGGGATATTTCGGTCTATATTCACTTGTTGGAAAATCTTCTGCGATTATAGGTCCGCTTATTTTCGGTTATTTATCCTCACATTTTGGCAGTCAAAGGCCTGCTATACTCTCTGTCGCATTGTTTTTTATTGCCGGCATGGTTTTGCTTATGACAGTAAAGGTAAGTGAATCTTATGAAGAGTAACTGCTTTTTAATCAAAAAAATTTTTGATGAACTTTATAACAACTACAATTTCAGGGAGCGTCTGTGTCATGACCCAATAGTATTTTTGCACAAATTCGCAAAACCTGAGGATATCGAAACCGTAGGTTTTATAGCTTCATCATTTGCGTATGGAAAAATTGATTTCTTCAAGGGTGTAATTGAGAGAATATTAAAGGTTATGGGAGAAAGTCCGTATGATTTTCTAATGAATTTTGACATCAACAGACATAGCAGCCTCTTTTCAGGCATAAGTTATAGATTCAGCGATAATGATGACATAATCAATTTTCTTTTCACGCTTCACAAAGTTCTTAAAAAATATGAAAGGCTCGAGAATTTGTTCAACCCTGGATTCTCGAATACTGATGAAAATATAGGTAGGGCGTTAACTGGCTTTGTGAATACTTTTTTAAACATCAGACATCAAACTACAACAAGACGGTCAAACGGCTTTTTGCATTTCTTTCCGTCTCCAGAAAAAAGAAGTGCATGCAAGCGATTGAATCTTTTTTTAAGGTGGATGGTAAGGGATAAGGATATTGATGTTGGCATATGGAAAGGGATCCCAAAAAATAAACTTGTCATCCCACTTGATATACACATAGCAAGAATATCGAGATGTTTGGGTTTAACACAAAGAAAGTCATCAGACTGGGTGACCGCTGTTGAGATAACAGAATCATTAAAGCGCTTTGACAGCGAAGACCCTTTGAAATATGATTTTGTCCTCTGTCATCATGGAGTTACAAAGTTGTGCAGTCAGTCGCGGTGTAGGGAATGCAGTTTATCTTTAAACAAAAACTTGATTTAAAAAGAAACTATCTCTCCCATAGAATAAAATATTAAGTGGGATTGTGAATTTTTCCGAAGGCAACTATAACTATAATTTTTAACGCAAAATTAGTTATTATTGGTAGTCAGACCGTAAATACTGTGTTAACTTATTCATTTCACTAATGCTTGGAGGTATTTAATGATTTCACGATACACTCGTCCTGAAATGGGAAAACTATGGGAACAGCAAAACAGATTTCAAAAGTGGCTCGATGTTGAAATAGCGGTATGCGAGGCATGGGCTGAGATGGGAGAGATTCCAGAAGAAGCCCTTAAAATAATTAAGGAAAAAGCAGCTTTTAATATAACAAGGATTGATGAGGTAGAAAAGACTGTCAAACATGATGTTATCGCATTTCTCGCCTCAGTATGCGAGCATGTTGGACCTGAAGCTCGATATATTCACAAGGGATTAACATCATATGATATCGTTGATACCGCACTCTCATTGCTGCTGAGGGAATCGGCAGATATACTCATTGACGACATTAAAAAACTTTTATCTGTTCTTAAAGATAAGGCTTTCAAATATAAAAATACACCTTGCATTGGGAGAAGTCACGGCGTTCATGCAGAGCCAATGACATTTGGCTTGAAATTTGCTCTTTGGCATGAAGATTTGAAAAGAGGACTTGAGAGAATGCAAAAGGCAAAAGAGATTGTGAGTGTGGGCAAAATATCTGGAACCGTGGGAACATTTTCTAATATACCTCCTGAACTTGAGGAAAGGGTTTGTCGCAAACTAGATCTTGTCCCTGAACTTGTAGCCACGCAGGTTATACAAAGAGACAGACACGCCGAGTATATGATTACTTTAGCACTGATTGCCGCAAACATTGAGAAGATTGCTGTAGAGATAAGGCATCTCCAGAGAACAGAGGTTCTAGAAGCTGAAGAACCCTTCACAACGGGACAGAAAGGCTCATCTGCTATGCCACATAAAAAAAATCCTGTAGCAACCGAAAATCTTTCAGGACTTGCAAGGGTAGTAAGGGCTAACGCAATAGCCGCTCTTGAGAATATTGTTTTGTGGCATGAAAGGGATATTTCACACTCCTCAGTTGAGAGAATAATTATCCCTGACAGTATTATTGTCGTAGATTATATGCTTAATAGACTTGCCAGTTTATTGAAAGACCTGATTGTGTATCCTGAAAAGATGCTCGCAAATATCAATAAAAGTTACGGGTTATACAACTCTCAAAGGGTAATGCTAGCTCTTATTGATAAGGGGCTGCCCCGTGAGGCAGCATATGAACAGGTTCAGAAAAATGCTATGGAGAGCTGGAAAACAGGGACATGTTTTATAGACCTACTTCTTGCAGACAAAAACATACGCGAATATTTGTCAGAAACTGAAATTAGGGATATTTTTGATTTTAAGTTCTATCTCAGAAATATTGAATACATATATCAGAGGGTTTTTGGTGCAAATTAATAATCTCTATTCAGGTAGGTTAGGGTTAGCTACAGCGGTCTTCATTATCGTTTTTATGCTATCAGGCTGTGGCTATTCCGTCATGAAAAGGTTCAGTCCGCCTTTCAATGAAATATATATAGCTAATATTAACAATAATACCTTTGAGCCTAAATTGCAGGATAAACTGCGCAGGGCGCTGGCAGAAACCTTAAGCGAATATGGCTTTGAGGTGACTGCTGCCTCAAGATACAGGCTCGAGGCGGACATAACAAAATTCGAGATAAAAAGCATCTCCGAAATGGATTTAATAACTACAGAATATCTCCTCTTGCTGTCTTGCAACTTCAGGCTTATTGATACCCAAACTGGCAGTGTAAACAAGATTGAAGGCATTTCAGACCCGTTTACAAAATATTTTATTGCAAAAGGCAAGCTCGAAAGGGTCATTGCTCAAAAAGAGGCAGAGACAGATTCTTCCATGAGGGATATATCCAGAGAACTCATAAGGTATATAACTCACAAAGCGATTGAGAGAAAATGAGCCTCAAGATTGTTTATACCGAACTCTCAAAAGGTTTTTCGTCGCCAGTATACCTCATCTATGCTTACGATGATTTTTTATTATACGAATGCCAAGCTCTTATTAAAGAAAATCAGGCAGCATTAAATCCCCTCAATTTTAGTTTGCATAATCTCGACCCTTCTGAAGGGAACTCTCCTGCTAAGGAAATCATATCTGAATTGAACACTCTGCCATTTTTCGGGCAAAAACGAATTGTAATGCTTAAAAATCTTCAGAAAACTCCCAAAAAAGACATCAAAAAACTTGCAGAATATTTAATAAATCCTTCGGATTTCACTGTTCTTATTATGCTTTGTTTGGGAGATTACAAAAAGATATTTGTTCCAGAAACACTAAAAAAAACAAGAATAATTTCTATCCAAAGCGGCAACTTATCCGTCTGGATACAAGAAAAGGCTAAAAGAAAAGGCATGGAACTATCTCCAGATGCTATAGATTATCTAATAGGAACGGTGGGAGATGATCTGGCTATGCTCAATTCTGAGATAGAAAAACTCTCTCTCATTGGGAACCAAACGATTGATAAAGAGGATATAAAAGAGCTCATTTATCCAGGAGCGGAATTCAGCGCCTTTGATCTTGCAAAAGCAATACAAAGGGGAGACGCCAAATCAGCATTTAAGATTTACTCCCACCTTGACAAAAAAACTGATCCTCTCGCAATACTGGGGGCGCTAAATTGGCATTACAGAAATCAATATGACAAGTTACGAGAAAAGGAAAAAGCAAATTACCACTATATCTTCAGGCTAATCCATGAAGCAGATGTATCGCAAAAAAGCTCCTCTATCAATGTTGTGGAAAACCTTCTAATTAAGATACTTCAGCTTGGGTGGAAGGCTTAAAATCAGTTTCTTTTACTTTCATAGCATTAAACTTATTGGTAATCCTCGATATTTTTCTTGAGGCTGCATTTTTATGTATGATTTTTTTAGAAGCAGCGCGTCTGATAATCTTTTCTGTCTCCTTCAGTATTGCTGCAGTTCCGTCTTTGTCTTGACTTTGCAGGGCTGAGGTTAGTTTTGCGATTTGCGTCTTGATTTTTGTCTTAACAGACTGTTTTAGCAATCGCTTTTTTTCTGACTGCTTAACCCTTTTAAGGGCTGATAGGTTTTTTTTGGGCGCTGTTTTTGCGGGCAATTTTATCCTCCAGAATTGACTAAACTTAAGATTTTATTATACCTGCGTTTATTAAAGAATTTAAGTGCACTAAAGAAAACAAACTAAAATCAAAAGTAGATGTTAACATAATCAACCATTCAAAATCAAACAAATTAACCGAAAAATAGAGATAGACCTGCAAACCGCTCTATTTATCTGTCATTCAGAACACCCAAGGGGTGTGAGGAATCTTTAAGTGAAACGATAAGATTTCTCGCTCTGTTCGAAATGACAATTTTCTATCTCTATTTTTCGGAATAGAGATAGACTTTGACATACCACCTATTCATCCATTTTCGGGTATTTTTTAATTCCTCTTATGGATAGGTTTCTTTGAAAACTCCTAAAATTTGCTCATCTCTAAAGTTCCGTCTTAAATAGAGTCTGTTTATAAAGTCGGTTTCTGTGTCATTCTCGCAAGCGAAGCGCGTCGGGAATCCTTCTGTCCAGCCAAAAGAAAGATTCCGGTCAAGCCGGAATGACTAAAAAAACTTAGTTTATAAACAGACTCGAAATAGCCGTTATTTTTTTAAAGTTTTACCGAGTTTATTTTCCACTGATTTTACCTTTTGATTTATTCTATCGAAAGCGCCCTTTCTATCATCTATGCTTATTGAAATAAGCACTCTTTCCTCGGTTTTAAGGAGTTCTGTCCTGCATTCATTTATGAGCCCCATTATTTCTTCCCATTCACCCTCAATAACAGTTCCCATTGGATTAATTTTATATGGTATGCCGCTGTTATCAATGATTTTAAGAACAACAGATAACTTATCACTGATACTGCTGCCTATGCCTAAAGGAACTATACTGAATTGAGCTAACATGATAATACTCCTAACTAAAAGAAAAAGGGCGGCTAAAGTAAATGCCGCCCTTTTTTAAATAAAAAATTATTTTACAACGTCTTTTAATGATTTTCCAGCAGTAAATTTAGGGACCTTTGTTGCCGGGATCTTAATTTCTTGGCCAGTTCTTGGGTTACGACCCTTTCTTGCCTTTCTTTTACTGACAGAAAAAGTTCCAAATCCAACAAGCGTAACCTTTTGTCCTTTCTTGAGGGCTGCTTTAACATTGTTAATCATTGCATCAAGAGATTTAGCAGCGTCAACCTTTGTAATACCAGCACTTTCAGAAATCTTGTCAATAAGCTCTGCCTTTGTCATGACTTTTCTCCTCCTTTCTTAGTTAAAATATTGATGCTAAAAGACTTTAATAAACGATACCAAGAAGAAATATATTTGTCAAGTAAAAATTTTTGGCAATTAAAAAAATTATCTTCTCACATTCAGAATGCCTTCCATCCTTTTTATCTTATTCAGAATTTCTGAAAGCTGATTTAAGTCCTTAACCTCCAATATTAATTCAATTATCGCTGTTTTATCATGTGAAGATGTAGCCTTTATATATGCAATATTGACATTGACGGCTGATATGGAGGCGCTCAGTTCAGCAAGTATCCCTGGTTTATCTATTGACTCAATAGATACTTTTGCAGGGGATGTAACATCTCCGTCATGCGACCATTCAACATCAATGAGTCTTTCGGCATTCAGCGCTAGCTTTTCCAGATTCAAACAGTTTGTTCTGTGGATGGTTACACCCTTGCCTTTTGTTATAAAGCCTGTCACTTTGTCGCCGGGCACGGGGAAACAACATTTAGCTATGTGATAGAGGACATTATCTATTCCTTTGATTTTTATGATGCTTCTGCCAGGCTTTGATGGCTTTGTTAACCTTGGAGCAGCTTCCTGCTCTGTTTTTTCTGGGGTCAGTCTGTTTACGACCTGATGGGCGGACAGCTTGCCGAATCCTATAACTACATATAGGTCCTCAAGCGATTGAATTCCAAAGGATTTCATGACTTCTTCCATCTTTTTAGACTTAATTATCGACAGAGGTAGAGAGTGCCTTCTAATTTCCTCATCGAGTATTTTCGAGCCAAGGTCAACGCCTTTTTTCCTCTCTTCATTCCTTATCCATTGTTTTATCTTGCTTTTTGCCCTTTGGGTTACAACATACTTGAGCCAATCCTTAGAAGGAGTCTGTGAAGCTGAGGTTATAATCTCAACTACATCGCCGCTGTTGAGTTTTTGCCTGAGAGGTACTATCCTGCCATTGACTTTAGCGCCTATGCATTTATTCCCAACTTCAGAGTGTATGCTGTATGCAAAATCAATTGAGGTTGAACCGACAGGCAGTTCTTTTATATCGCCTCTTGGAGTGAATATATAAACAGTCTCGGGAATAACCTCACCCTTGACAGCTTCAAGGAATTCCTTTGCATCTGAAATCTCTTTGATTAAGTCTCTCAACCAAACTATATAACGGGCATTTTTAGAATTGATCGAGTCTTTTTCCTTATACCTCCAGTGTGCAGCAATGCCTTCTTCTGCTATTAAATCCATTTCCTGTGTGCGTATCTGGAATTCCATCTGATAACCTGAAGGTCCTATTACTGTTGTATGCAGTGATTGATACATATTTGATTTTTGAAGACTGATAAAGTCTTTAAATCTTCCGGGTATGTGGGGCCAAAAAGAATGGATAATACTAAGTATTTCATAACAGTGAGTAACTGTATCAGTTATGATTCTTAAACCTATAATGTCATATACCTGCTCGAAGGGTATCTTTTGTTTAATTATTTTTTTGTATATACTATAGTAATTTTTAACCCTCCATTTTATTTTTGCTTCTATCCTTGCTGATTTAAGCTTCTTTTCGATATTATCGATTATTTCATCTATATATTTTTCATGCGCCTCAATATAAGCAGAAACTTTGTTATGCAAATCCTGGTAAATATCAGGCATAATTACCTTAAAACATAAATCTTCAAATTCTACCCTTAGCCAGTTGATTCCTAGTCTATTAGCAAGGGGCGCATAAATATCGAGGGTTTCTTTAGAGATTCTTTCCTGTTTTTCATCTGATAGATGTTCGAGCGTTCTCATATTGTGAAGTCGGTCAGCAAACTTGATGAGGATTACTCTTACATCTTTAGACATCGCAAGAAACATTTTTCTGAAGTTTTCAGCTTGTGCATCTTCTTTTGTCTTCAGTTCGACTTTGCTTAACTTTGTTACGGCTTCGACCAGAAATGCAACCTCATTACCGAACATCTCCTTTATATCATTAATAGACATCTCGGTATCTTCAATCGTATCATGGAGGAGTCCTGCTGCTATGGTTATCGAATCAAGGTGCATATCTGCGAGAATGCTTGCTACCGCAAGGGGATGGTAAATATACGGAGAGCCTTCCACCCTTTTTTGGGCGCAATGAGCCTCGCGGGAGAATACATATGCACGCTTTATCCGTTCTATATTGGCATTAGGATTATGTGAAAGTATCTTTTCTGTGAGTTCATCGATTGTTACTACAGCGCTCATATTCAATTATAACTTTTTTAAAAGCTGTTATGATAGCTGGAGTTATGGCTATAGTCAATTGTGAATAAAATATTCAAGAATAAAAATCTTTGTTATAATACAAGAGTGTCTGCCTACTTTAACAGCCTTTCTTAGGCAGATTTTTAACGGATAACAAAATGGACAAGTTAATAATAAGAGGACACAAAAGACTCAAAGGGGAGGTCTCTATAAGCGGTTCAAAGAATGCTGCTCTTCCAGTTATGACTTCTTCCATTCTTGCTCCTGGAATTAATACATTCAAAAATATTCCCCGTCTTAGCGATATAGCTACTATGGCAAGATTGCTTTCACATCTTGGCTCAGATATTTTTTTTGAGTCAGGCGCTTTAGGAATCAACACTTCGAGTATAAAATATTTTGAGGCGCCTTATGACCTTGTAAAGACCATGCGGGCTTCAGTGCTAGTTTTGGGGCCTCTTCTTGGGAGATACGGCAAGGCAAAGGTCTCACTGCCAGGTGGATGCGCTATCGGGGAAAGGCCTATAAATCTTCATTTAATGGGACTTGAAAAAATGGGCGCCTCAATAACTCTCGATTCAGGATATGTTATCGCAAAAGCAAATCGCCTTGTTGGAGGGGCTATTTATTTGGACATACCGAGCGTTACTGGGACAGAAAATTTAATGATGGCAGCATCACTGGCAAAGGGCACCACCATCATAGAAAATGCAGCCCGCGAGCCCGAGGTTGTTGACCTTGCTGACTGTCTCATATCTATGGGCGCAAAAATAACAGGGGCGGGTTCGAGTGTTATACAAATCGAGGGCGTCGATGAGTTAAGACCCGCTGATAATTACTCCATTATACCTGATAGGATAGAGGCCGGGACTTTTATGGCAATAGCAGCTATTACCGGCAGCTCTTTACTGCTGAAAAACTGCCGCTCTGACCATCTTGATTCTGTTATATTAAAATTAGAAGACGCAGGGCTTAAGTTTGACAATACACTTGACAGACTGATGGTAACTTGTAAGGAGAAGCTTGTCTCGATAGATATTAAAACGATGCCTTATCCAGGATTTCCTACTGATATGCAGGCTCAGTTTATGAGTCTTATGAGTGTTTCTAGGGGCACAAGCATTATTAGAGAGACTATATTTGAAAACAGGTTTATGCATGTTGCTGAATTGAGGAGAATGGGCGCTGATATATCGATTGAGGGCGGCATAGCTACTGTAAAAGGAGTAGATAAGTTGCGAGGGGCTCAGGTTATGGCGACTGATCTTAGGGCTTCAGCATCTCTTGTCGTTGCTGCCCTTGCAGCTAAGGGCGAGAGTATTATCCATAGGATATACCATCTCGACAGGGGATATGAAAATATAGATGAAAAATTGAAGAACATCGGTGCGGATATTGAAAGAGTAAACAGTTAAAAGTTTCTGAAAAGCCTTTTAGGTGACTTTTAAATTATATAATGCCGCAATTTGCCTTTGAAAAATAGAGGCAGAACATTGAACCCCTCGGTTCGTTAGTTATTGCTGCAAGATCACGGAGGGTTCTCGGCAATTTTATTTTGCAGTGTCAAAGTATCAAACAACACTTTGATACTTACTTTCCTTCGTCTTCGCCTCGCTCTGACAATTTTCTATCCCTATCTTTCGGTTGACTAATCCGTGCTGTATAAAAATGTTTAAGCATGGATTGCGGTATTGCATGTCTAAGACGTCTCAGGACGAATGGTTTTCTGGCATTTATGCCAGCTCTTTTGACACAAATGTATTTTTTGAGTTATCAAGTTATCGCTGGTTTTGGGTATAATTTAAATATGGCATTCAGTATTAACAATAGTCGCCGTTTTAGTATTACTATTGATGGTATTGTTCAGGGTGTTGGCTTTAGGCCGTTTGTGTATAATTATGCCGTTCAAAAGAAATATAAAGGTAGCATCAGGAACACTTCTACTGGCGTTGCGATCGAATTGGAGTCTCCAGACGACCCTTATGATTTTATAAATTATCTTCAGAACAACTGCCCGCCACTTGCAAGGATATATTCTATCGATATACAGGAATTGAGCCTGAAAGGACTAAGCGACTTTTCAATTGTTGAAAGCGCTGACGAGGAAGGGTTTACGCATGTTTCCCCCGATATTGCGGTATGTTCCGATTGCTTGAGTGAATTATTGAATCCTGCTGATAGGAGATATCTTTATCCTTTTATTAACTGCACAAACTGTGGGCCCAGATATACGATTGTAAAGAAAGTTCCTTATGATAGACCGAACACCACCATGTCAGAGTTCACTATGTGTAATGTTTGCATGACGGAGTACCAAAATCCTTTAAATAGAAGATTTCATGCCCAGCCTAATGCCTGCCATAAATGTGGTCCAAAATTAAGCCTGCTAATCAATAGTTCAGAACTAAATGCTTCAAATGAAGATATTCTCAAAACCTCGATAAAAATTTTACAACAAGGCGGTATTTTAGCTATTAAAGGTATAGGCGGCTTCCATCTTGTCTGTGACGCTAATAATCAAGTTGCCGTAAGTAATTTACGTGAGCGTAAAAGGAGGCTCAATAAACCTTTTGCTTTGATGTCTCTTGATGTTGAGACTATAGGGCAATACTGCGAAATCTCTCAAACAGAAGCTGCTTTGCTCAACGACAGAAGAAGGCCTATTGTTCTTCTTGCTAAAAAAAACCAATCAAAACTGCCTTTTGAAATTGCCCCAAATAACGGGTATTTCGGCTTTATGCTCCCTTATGCTCCATTGCATTATCTTTTGTTTGTTTATCATGAAACTCCACATGAACAAAACAAAAATTTCCAAGCATTAATAATGACCAGCGGAAATATCTCGGAAGAGCCAATAGCTGCGAGCAATGAGGAGGCTTTATCAAGGCTGTCAGACATAGCTGATGCGTTTTTAATTCACGATAGAGATATCTTTACAAGGATCGATGACTCTGTTGCTAAAATACACAATTACAGACCTATTTTCATCCGCCGCGCAAGAGGATATGTTCCAGAATCCATCATCTTTACATCGATACAAGAAAAATTTAACGATACTATCGCGGTAGGAGCTGACTTAAAGAATACATTTACGATTATGAAGGGCAATAAAGCCATCGTGAGTCAATATACAGGCGACCTCGAAAATATCCAAACAATTGATTTTTTTATGGAAATAATTGATAAATTAAAGTCTGTTTATAAGGCATCGCCATCAGCCATTGCATACGATATGCACCCAGGCTATCACTCTTCAAAATTAGCGTTGGGTTATGCTGAGAGATACGGGATTAAATCGTTTGCCATCCAACATCACCATGCCCATATTGCATCAGTAATGGCTGAACACGACTTAAATGAGACGGTTATAGGGATTTCATTTGATGGCACAGGTTATGGAACTGATGGGAACCTTTGGGGAGGTGAGTTTCTAATCTGTCATCCAGGATGGTTTGAAAGATTCGCTCACTTTAAATATATCCCGCTTCCAGGCGGTGAAATGGCTATCAGGGAGTGCTGGCGAACTGCGATAAGTTTTGTTCGTGATGCTGCTAATGGCTCTATTTTAGATAAAGAAAGGTTTTTAGATTTACTTGATTCAATAGGCTTTACTCAAAAATACAGCGCTCCAAAAATTGAAAATATTTTAAAGATAATCGATGACAGGCGATTCTCTCCTCTCTCATCGGGGGCGGGAAGGCTTTTTGATGCAGTTTCAGCTCTTACAGGTATCTGCGATATTAATACATTTGAGGGAGAATCAGCTGCTGCTCTTGAAAACCTCCTCTTTGGACAGAAAGGGACTGCAAAGGAATCCTATCAATTTTTGATTAATAATCGTAATCCATATATTGTGGATTTTTCTCCTATGATAAAAGATATTTTAAAAGATATAATGAATGCAATTCCTGTTGAAACAGTCTCATTCAGATTTCATAATACTATAATTAGAGCCATCAATGTTGTTGCTGATATAATAAGATGTGAAACTGGCGTCAACATAATTGCCTTGAGCGGAGGTGTTTTTCAGAATAGATATATCGCCGAAGGCGCTTTTCAAGTTCTTTCACAAAATCGTTTTGATGTATATTTTAATGAAAAGGTTCCGTGCAATGACGGCGGTATATCCCTCGGACAGGCATATGTTTTAAACTATATACTTAAAGGGGATTAATTGTGAAAACAGCCCTCACAATAGCAGGCTTTGATCCTACCGGGGGCGCTGGCGTGCAGCAGGACCTGAAGGTTTTCCATTATTTCGGGGTATATGCCCTCTCTGTAATAGCCGCTCTTACCTCTCAAAATACATATGAAATTAAGGACATCAAACCGATAGAGAAAAGATTTATTGAAGATCAGCTTTCCACCATCATTAGCGATATCAGACCAGATGCCGTGAAGACAGGAATGCTTTTTTCAAGAGATGCGGTCAGGGTTGTCTCTAAAACAGTAAAGGGCTTCCAACTTAATAATCTAGTTATTGATCCTGTCTCTGTATCGTCTACCGGGACATGCTTAACCGAAGATGGAACTCTGGATATGATTATGAATGAACTGCTCCCTCTAGCTAAGATAGTAACACCTAATATTTATGAGGCATCTATATTATCTGGCATTAGAATACAAGATATGGAAGATATGCACAAAGCTGCTGAGAGTATTATTAAACACGGCTCAGAGACGGTAATTATAACAGGATTTTACCTTAATGATAGCTCAAAAAGTCATCAAGCATTTGAAGAAATAATTGATCTGCTTTATGACGGCAGACAATTCACATATTTTAGGGGCAGGAGAATATCGGGAGACTACCACGGGACGGGTTGTGCCTTTTCAGCTGCAATAACAGCGCTTCTTGCAAGAGGGGCTGCTATTGAAGAAGCAATCAGGAGGTCAAAGGACTTTATGAATCTCGCAATCGAAAATGCATATGCCATTGGCAAAGGATTGAGATTATTAAATATATAAAAAATATAAGGGTTTCTTTAAAATCATTCTTGCTGATATAGTATACTAAATAGTGTCTGTTTATAAATTGCCTTTTTTTATTTCCGTCATGCCCGAAGTCTGCCCTCGAAGTTTGTAGTCGGGGGTCCTTAGTCGGGGCATCCAGACATAGGGAATTGGATTCCCACTTTCGTGGGAAACCCTGGATTCCTGCCTCCGCAGGAATGAAACCTATTATAACAATGAGAGTTTATAGACAGACTCTAAATAATGTCAAAAATTAAG
>JBBIIV010000013.1:0-29605 GCA_037446295.1 Nitrospirota bacterium | reverse complement strand
ATTAAAAAGAAGGGTTCAATGAAGGGAGAGATGAACAGAAGAGCGGTATATGGAAACGATAATTTTATAAAGGAAGTTGCAAAAGAATATAAAGTTGAAGCAGTGATAAAGCCAAAAGGGCGACCAAAGAAGGAAGAGAATGAAGATAAATAGAACCGTCCCCTTTCGATTCGATTTTATGTGGATTAAAATGGCGGTTTAAGGTGAGATGTTACAGCCCTGCTATAATAATTTTTTGAACTCCTCGATAGTAAGTCCAGAATCCTTCACAATACCACCCATTGTAAAGGCATCGACAGGGTTTGCTTTTGGAATTGTAATAATACGTTCACCATTAGTCATAGTGATATGCTTGCCTTCACGGGCAATCCAGAAGCCTGCTTTTTGAAAAGCCCTAATAGCTCGCTGGTGATTTACTCCTGACAATTTAGGCATTGACTACTTCTACATAGCGGGATTCTTCATCCTTTGCCAATTTCTCTACAGTTTCTAAATATGCCTGTATGGCATCTTTAATATTTTCTAATGCCTCTGCCTCTGTCTTACCTTGTGACCAACAGCCCGGCAAACCGGGGACCCAGATAGAATAACCTTCTTCTGTCTTTTTTAGGTTCACTTTGTATTTCATAAAGCACCTCCATAACAATCGTTACTTATTTCTTCTATTTTACTGTTTATCAACGCTTAACACAAGTTTTATACCCTCAATGGCGCAATAAATTCCAAAGGCTGTAGCCTCTAAAACTCCATAACTCTCTGTGTGTAACCTCTATCCGCTCTTGATGATATTTCTTTGAAAGACTGCACCACTACGATAGCCCTGTTCTGGGCGGGCTCTACCGGAGAGAATATATGGGTGCAAAGAAAGGGGACGGTTCTATTTATTGACAAGAAAGTGAATAAAAGGGACGGTTCTTTTTTATTATTTCTTCTTTCTTTGGTCACCCTTTTGGCTTTATCACTGCCTCAACTTTTTATTCTTTTCTGTTTAAATAGAACCGTCCCCTTTTATGTTTTACGGTGATGCAAACTTGCACATCGTAAGTGCAGGGTTCTAGAATTTAATGACATTGCCTAAAGAGCTAATGGAAGCATATTTACAACTGCGTCAGACCTCATCTCTCACCGGGTAAAAGAACCCCGTTGCAATTTCTTCAAAATAATCGTATCATTGATATAAAAAATCCCTTGATTTTGTCTCATATACATTGAACCGATACAAGAGCTTGCCGAGAGTAATTTATCCGGCTGAAATTATCCATATTTAAGGAGGAGAGATGGAAAACAATATTAATGGACTCGAAAAGGCGATTCTAAAAACAGAGGCCGATATTGAAAAAACTCAGAAAGCCGCTAATTCTGTCATTAGTTCATTGAAAAGATTTCACCGTGCTGTCAATACAGGAAGTCTCCGTGAAATAAAAAAAACTATAGAATCTTCAGAACAGGCAATATCAACATTGCAAGAGCAATTTTCAAAGACAAAAGACGGCTGGAATTTCGATGCAGAAAAATATATTACTGACAAAGCTTATATAAGAGAGATATTGCATGAAGCTGAAATATCGGGACTAAAAATCTTTGAACAGGATGATAGATTATATTGTTACCCCTTACTTATCCTCATACTTCCTGATGAACTTTCAGTTAAAATTGACAAGATAAAAGAAAAACGCTTACGACCGTCCACCCTTGTAAGCCATCTTAAAGCGTTACAAAACAAACCTATAAGATTCAAGCCGGAGAAATTTCTCGAGAGTTTGTTTTCAGCGTATAAAAATCTTGTGAGAAGCCGTGGGGATGAACAGCCTATTAAAGAGATTGTAATACCCCTTATAAAGATTTATAAACTGCTAACTTTGCTGCCGGGTATAGATAAAGAATATTCTCTCTCAGAATTTGCACGAGATATCTATATTCTCGACAGAAGCGGTATCACATCAACAAAAGATGGATTTTTTGTAAGCCTGCCAGCGAGCACAAGTACTAAAGAACTCAAAAACACTATTGGAGTTATTACAGATGAAGGCAAAGAAAAAAAGTATTACGGTATTTCATTTTATAATAGATAGGGGACGTATATCATGTATATCACACAAGAAGAGTGGATGGGCATAATTCAACGGGAATATTTGAGTAGTTTTATTAAATATGGCGGCGCAGCGGTAAAATTTGTCATCCCTGTCGAAAATATTGACTACAGCCAATTCACGACACAACTGCACAGGGCATCAGAAGATGAAAACTATATTTTTGCGTCTATCAGTGGCGAAACAACAAAGATACACATGATTGATAAGTTATTTAATAAAATTGCAAGAAAAATAAATTGGGATGAACTATCACGCTCCTTTGTCATCGAAATGTTTACAAAAAGGGGTTATAAGCTGCCAGACCAGTGGGAGGATTTTAATCTTAGAAATATTGCTGAAATTAATAATCAGGAAGAGATGCTTTTACGCAGAGAGTTCAATTCATGGTTAAGAGATGATTTATTTCGTGACTTTAAGATGAGCCAAGAGTTTAGAATTGCCATGATTCGTCTTTGCCTAAACCAGCTTAATCCAACAGAACCATCCGGGGTCTTAAGCGCTGCGATAGAAGAATGGCTTTACGGCGAACTTAGAATGATCTCAACTTTAAAGGAAGCTCTGATTTTTCAGAAGATTGCAAGGCATAATGCCCGCCATATGTTATATTCGCTCATTCACTGGTTGCGAATGAACAGAAAAAGCGGCCTCATACTATTATTGGATATAACACAATATCTTGTTTCAAAAAAACCTATAAACACTGATGAAAGATTTTTCTATTCAGTACCTGCCGTATTGGACCTCTACGAAGTTCTGCGCCAATTTATAGATGGAACGGATGAGATGGCGGGCTGTTTAATTGTGGTTTTAGCGCAAAAAGATTTCCTTAACGATGACAAAAGAGGGCTAAACCGCTACGAGGCGTTAAAACTGAGGGTATGGGACGAAGTCAGGGATAGGCAAAGACAAAACCCTTTAGCTCCTTTAGTGCGTATGGGCGACGATAAAGCTAATTCTATCCGTTAAATATTGGAGGGATAAATATGAACATGGATGAAAAAGTAAAATATATACGTGCAATAGAGGCTCTGCGCAGTGGCGTGCCAAACCATGATGCAGTTATGGCGCTCGGGTGCAATCAATCTGAAATAGAGGCAAAATTTCAAAACCAATTAGAAGATACAAGCCGGGCAATTTCTCTGGGGGTACAAAACAAGGGAATGATAGTAGCGGGCGACTTTGGTTCCGGCAAATCACATCTTCTTGAATACCTGATGCATCGTGCATTGGAGCAAAATTTTGTCTGCAGCAAGATTGTTATTAGTAAGGAAACGCCCTTGTTTGACCCGGTAAAATTATTTCGTGCAGCTATTGAAGGCGCGGTTGTGCCACAAAGACTGGGTAGCGCCTTGACCGAAATCGCAACTAAGTTGAACCCCAAAAGAGATAGTTATAAAGATTTCTATATATGGACTCAACAAAAGCACGATCTTAATGCGAGATTTGCAGCAACATTGTTTTTATATGAACGAACTAAAAATGACCCTGAATTCAGTAATAAGATTATACGCTTCTGGGCTGGAGATAAGATATCTTCAGGAGAAATAAGAAGAAATCTTAAATTATGCAATGAACGGGTGAGCTATGAAATCTCAAATATTCCACAGAAAGAACTTGCCTTACAAAGATTTAAATTCATAGCACGTCTAATCGCAGCGGCTGGGTATGCCGGCTGGGTTTTATTAGTAGATGAGACCGAATTAATTGGGCGATACTCCCTTTTGCAAAGGGCAAAATCTTACGCAGAGTTTGCAAGATTAACTGGATATCTCGATCAAGAGTCTGATTTTGCAGGGTTAACTGCGGTTTTTAGTATCACAACAGATTTTCATAGCGCTATTCTTGAAGAAAGAGACGACATCAATAAAATACCCGCCAAATTAAACGCAAAAGGGACTAAAAACGATCTGCTTTTAGCAAGACGAGCAAGTAAAGGAATGCAAATTATACAAAATGAACTTCGGGTCTTGAGACAACCAAATAAAGAAGTATTGGAACAGATTTATGAAAAATTAAGAGCCATACACGCCAATGCGTATAACTGGGAGCCGCCCCCGGTGAAAACCGTCGAGCATCTTATTACCACACAAATGCGTCAATATATAAAAGCATGGATAACAGAATGGGATTTTAAACGCCTTGATGAGGATTATCAACCTGAAATTGAGGTTACGCCGCTTATGATAGATTACACCGAGGATAGAAGCTTGGAGGTTGAAACTGAAGGAGATGAATTTGATAAATAATGTAAAATGTCTGCGATAGGTTAGACGAAATCTGATATTCATTGGCAAACTAACAACCAATAAAAAGAGGCGCCCAAATGAGCAATGTTTTCGGAAGAGACACGGAAAGAGTCACCGTTTCAATAAGAGTGCAGTTTTATATCCGAAATATTTGTAGCTATGGTTGAAAGATTTTTCCGGAATATGTGGGAAACACAGTTTTATGGCAGGGAGAGCCTTATTGAATGTTAGTTTTTCAACAGCCTGTTGATATTTGATATATTCTACTTTTGTTTAGACTCGTAATATTTATACGGGATAACATATCAAATATCAAGACCTGACCCTTTCGCCGGTTTCGCAAAACAAAAATTCAATTGCAATTTCCAGGTTAAATTTACTGTTATTTATATAACCGTATCCGATTATAACAACTGAAGTCTTATTATATTTGGCTTTCCTAAAAACGGAGAACTTGCTACAAATACAATTCTGTCACCTTTCTTAAATTTATATTTCTGTATGAGGGATTTTTCTATCTCAGCCATAAAATCCGCATCGAGTATTTCCGCATCTTTATGTTTTATAAGGCTTCCGGTAACCCCCCAATAAAGCGGGAGCCTCCCTAATGTCGTTTCATCAGGGGTAAATGCTATTGTGGGAACCGTTGGTCTGAGTTTTGATATCAGCTTTGCCGTAAATCCCGAGTGTGTAAAGACAATGATGGCTTTTGCCGCTATCGCCCTTGCCGCCTCGCACGCCCCTTCCGCAACGGCTTCAGGAAACAGGTTTGTGCCTTGATATACAGATATCAACTGCTGAGAGGCGGCTTTTTCCTTTTCGGTATATCTGATTATTTTGTCCATCATCTTGACGGATTCAATCGGATACATACCAGCCGCTGTCTCTGCAGAAAGCATAAGGGCGTCTGACCCGTCCAAGACCGCATTTGCGACATCGGATGCCTCAGCCCTTGTAGGTCTTGTGTGTTTTGTCATGGACTCGAGCATTTGTGTAGCTGTTATAACAAGCTTTCCTTTTTTGTTTGCGAGGTCTATTAGCCCCTTCTGGATAAGAGGGACGCTCTCAGGCCGCATCTCAACCCCAAGGTCACCCCTTGCAACCATGATTCCTTCAACCATATCCATGATTTCATCAATATTTTCAAGGGCTTGAGGTTTTTCGATCTTAGCTATTATGGGCGGCAGTTTGAGATTTTTTTGTTTCGCCCATCTTAAGGCCAATTCAATATCATTTGCGCTTCTGACAAAGGATATTGCGATATAATCAACACCGAGCGAAATCCCGAACTCAAGGTCTTTCTTATCTTTTTCTGTAAAGCCCGGCAATGTTGTTCTTGATAAGGGGAAATTTGCTCCCTTTTTGGATTTTATAAATCCGCCTTCTATAGCCTTTGCCTCAAGAGACTTGCCTTTTCTGCCGATTACAGTAAATTGAATAAGCCCGTCATCTATAAGGATATGGTCTCCTTCTTTAACATCTTTAAGGAGGGCAGGATAAGAGATGTAAAGAGCCTCTCTGTTGCTCGGGTTATTGCCAGGATAAAGCAAGACTTTCTCGCCGGTTTTGATATTAAACCCGCCCTCCTTTATCTCGCTAATTCTTATCTTGATGCCCTGTAAATCTTGCAATATTGATACATTTTTTTTAAGAGAGTGCGCCTCTTTTCTTATGATGGATGCCGAGTTTTGATGTGTTTCGTGGTCGGCATGAGAAAAATTGAGCCTCGCTACATCCATGCCATTTTTTATGAGGTTTCTAATTATTTTTGCATCAGTTGACGCAGGTCCAATAGTGCAGACTATCTTGGCGTTTCTTTTGTCCATATTATCTCCATATTTGTTGATGTTTTTATGATATTGCTGTGCACAGGAGGATCATGCTTTTTTGAAGGGAAATCCGATCTGTAATGGGCGCCAATGCTTTCATGTCTCTTAAGGGCTGCTTCAGTGATAATATTGCTAAGCATCAGCATATTTTTAAGCTCTATCCCCCGTCTTGTATCTGGGTTTATGTCTTCTATAAATTGAAATTCAGCAAGGGCTTCTTTTGCCATGGTTAACGAATCGATGCACCTTATAATCCCTACCCTCTCCCACATCAGCCTTCTTAACGAAGTTCGTATTTCTTCAAAAAGCGCAGGAGATAACTTAGTAAAATTATAATAAGATGAAGGTTTATTTTTCGAGATAAACCGTTTATCTTCTTGGTTCAGCAAAGACCTCGCTGCTCTATAACCATAGACAAGCCCTTCCAGCAGGCTGTTGCTTGCGAGTCTATTAGCGCCGTGCACCCCTGTGCATGCAACTTCTCCAGCTGCGTGTAATCTTGGAATGTTTGTCCTGCCATCAATGTTGGTTTTGACGCCTCCCATCGTGTAATGGGCAGCAGGAGTGACGGGAATCAAATCTCTTGTTATATCGAGGTCATATCTCAGGCAGGTGGAATATATTTTTGGAAACCGTTTTTTGATAAAATCTGCATCAAGATGCCTTAAGTCAAGATATACATTAGAGCTTGATGTCTTAACCATCTCAGATATTATCGCCCTTGATACGATATCCCTCGGTGCGAGCTCTGCATCAGGATGGTAATTATTCATAAATCTCTCTTTGTAAATATTTTTTAATAAGGCGCCCTCTCCGCGCATAGCCTCGGTAAGCAAAAACTGAGGCGCAGAAGGGGCATATAAAACCGTAGGATGAAACTGAATAAATTCCATATCCTCAAGGACAGCCCCTGCCCTGTAAGCAATGGCCATGCCATCGCCAGTTGCAACAGCTGGATTTGTGGTTCTCGAGAATACCTGCCCAGCGCCGCCTGTGGCAAGCACGACTGCTTTGGCAAATATCGCAAAAATCTGCGAATCCCTTAAAAACAAAGCTCCCGCACATACATCATCAACTATTATAAGGTCTATGGCTGAGCAAAAAGACAGCCTCCTTACAGTCGGATAAGTTTTGACCTTGTTGATAAGCACTCTCTCAAGTTCTCTGCCAGTTGAGTCGCCGTGTGCATGCAAAACTCTACGCCTCGAGTGAGCAGCCTCAAGAGTAAAGGCAAGCTTTGAGCCTTCTTTATCAAATTCTGCGCCCCATTCAATCAGTTCAACAATCCTCTCTGGACCCTCTTCCACAAGCACTCTTACTGAATCTTCTTTGCACAAACCATCTCCTGCCTTTATAGTATCCCGAAAATGAATGCCTACTTCGTCTTCATCGCTGAGCGCTACTGCTATACCTCCCTGCGCATATTCTGTGCTGCTTTCAGTGGGGATATCCTTTGTAACGACAATTACATTCCCATGGGGCGCAAGCTCAATAGCGCCTCTTAAACCCGCAACGCCTCCACCGATTACGAGAAAATCTGTATGAATCTCTTCCATGATTTAAAATTCTACCATAGATTGCATGTAAATGACAGAACCTTTTAAACCATATTTTAAAAAGGTTATAATTTGATAATGCACTGTCGTGAATCAATAAACATTTTAGACTTTCTAAAAACCCGCAGCGAAAGCGGTCTGATTGCTCTGGATGTTCAAAAAGAGTGCGCAGCCTCATTTGGCGTTTCAATCAGAGAAGTCGAGAATATGATCTTGAGATCTGGCTTCCTCCCTGCACGCTACCAGAGAAACAGGAAAACCTTCACAATCGATGACCAATATAGACTATTCAAAAGCAGTGTTGCCGTAATAGGCTGCGGAGGTCTTGGCGGCTATCTGATAGAGGAGCTTGCCCGTGTCGGCGTTGGAACAATCAAGGCTGTTGACCCCGATTTATTTGAGGAGCACAATTTAAACCGCCAGATTTTAAGCAGCACCGTAAACATTGGCAAACCAAAGGTGGAGATCGCCATGGCAAGGGCTGCGGTGACAAACCCGTCAGTAAATTTAATACCTTTATGCCTTCCTTTTAAGCAAGAGACAGGAGGCGATGTGCTTCAAGATGTTCAGGTTGTTGCTGACGCACTCGACAGCATACACACCAGACTTACATTGGCTCTTGCATGTCATAATTTGAAAATCCCTCTTGTGCACGGCAGCGTAGGTGGTTGGTATGGGCAAGTTTCAGTCCAGCAGCAGGGGGATGATTGCCTGATAAAGCTTTTTGATGGGAGAGCAGATAAAGGCGCAGAGTTGGAATTAGGGAATCCTTCTTTTACGCCTGCAGTGATAGCATCTCTACAATCTGCTGAAATATGCAAACTGCTTACAGGTAAAGATAGCGCATTAAGGAACAAGTTGCTGGCAGTGGACTTATACAATATGAAATTCACTGTGCTTAACTTATAAACAACCTAACTGCCATTCAAAATAATCCATTTAAAGGCATATGGCTCAACTTCTTTGCCAGAAAACTGCAATTGAAATTTTGTTTGGCAGGCATAAATACCATCGAACATTTTATAGAGTGTTATTTGACACTTTGATACTTTGACTCCAGACCCTTTCATTTTATCAGGATTGCGGCATTGCATATCTGAGGTGCTTAAGGACAACGGGTTTTCGGGCATCCATGCCTGCTCTTTTGAAGCTAAATGCATTTTTTGGGATAACCTATATTATTAAGAGATTGGCGATGGATAACAAATCATCTATGCGGATATTAAGCCAATTTAAGTGCCAACTAATCTTGAGATAAACCAAAATGTTAAAATAATAGAATGTCGGTAAAACATTTGATAATTGAGGGTGCCAGACAGAACAACCTTAAAAATATTACTCTGAAAATACCCCATAATATGGTTATAGCCGTAACCGGCGTTTCAGGCTCGGGAAAGTCATCTCTCGCATTTGATACGATTTTTGCCGAGGGTCAATGGAGGTATATCGAGTCTCTTTCAACATATGCCCGCCTTCTTTTGGAAAAAATGGACAGACCTGATGTTGATGCAATTTATAACATTCGCCCGGCTATCGCTCTTGAACAAAAAAATCCAGTTAAGGGATCTCGCTCTACAGTAGGGACTCTTACAGAGATTTACGATTTGTTGAGGGTTTTATATTCAAAGGTCTCGACACCATACTGCCCAAAATGCTCAAAAGAAATCATAAAATGGAACCCGTCTATGATTATCTCATGGCTTTTGACCCGGCATAAGGGCAGAAGGGCTGCTGTCATCTTTAAAACTGCTTATGACAAACATAGCCTTGTCCAAAAAGGTTATAACAGAATTTTAATAAATGGCATGATAACGGATATAGATGAGCATAATGAAGATTTATCCGGCAGCAGGGAAGTTGTCCTCGACAGATTGGTAATTAAAGATGAACTTAGATTGGCAGATTCCATAGAGACAGCTTGGAAAGAAGGAAGTGAGACGCTCAAGATAATGATTTATGATACAGACAGAGCGAGTTCGGCTAACTCAAATAATATGCCTTTTATTTCTATAAATTTTTCGGCTCAAAATATATGTGATGAATGCTCTTTTGCTGTACCCGAGCCTTCACCTGCTTTGTTTTCGTTTAATCATCCGGTATACGCCTGTCCTGAGTGCAACGGCTTTGGCAATGTCCTTGTATATGATGAAAATCTGATATCACCCGATAAAATGCTTTCTTTAGACGACGGGGTTATTGAACCATGGGAAATGCCTGCATTTAGATGGTGGAAGCAGCAGATGCTTAAAGGGGCCAAAACATGCAGGATAGACATACACAAACCTTATCAAGACTTAAGTGATGAGGAAAGGAAACTGATTTATGAAGGCACCCCTCATTTTTATGGTGTAAAAGACTTTTTTAAAGAACTTGAAGGCAAAAGGTATAAGATGCATGTGAGGTTTTTGCTCAGCAGATACCGCTCGCCTGTAATTTGTTCTGCGTGCAAAGGTGCAAAAATTTGTTTAGAGGCGCTTGCTTACAGAATCGGAGGATTAAATATTGCCGAATTATCAGATATGCCTGTTTCTGTCCTTATAAAATGGTTCGATAACCTCCACTTACACTTATCGTCCGAAAAGATTGAGATCGCTAAGGAGGCTATCAAGCAAATCTCATTGAAATTGCGGTTTTTGATGAATGTAGGACTTGATTACTTGACCCTAAACCGTCAGTCGAAAACCATCTCTGGAGGCGAGTATCAAAGAGTTAATCTCTCCAATCAGCTCGCCTCAGCTCTCACAAGCACCTTGTATGTGCTTGATGAACCTACGATAGGGCTGCATCCAAGAGATACGGATAAAATCTGCGGGATTATTAAAGGGATCTCAGCTAAAGGCAATACCATCATCATAGTTGAGCATGATAGGGATGTTATATCTTCGAGCGACTGGGTTATAGAACTTGGACCCGGCGCAGGTCATCTAGGCGGAAATGTGGTATTTGCGGGGGCAATAGAGGATTTTAGAAAATCAGGCACCCTCACATCACAATATATAACAGGCGAGTCATGCTCATGCTATATCGAAAAAAATATCTTTTTAGATAAAAAATCATTTTTGCACATTATTGGGGCAAAAGGGAATAACCTTAAAAATATCGATTTGAAAATTCCCTTAAATTCTCTCACTATTGTTACGGGTGTATCAGGTTCGGGAAAGAGCAGCCTGGTAGTCGAAACACTATACAGGGCGGCTGCAAGACATTTTAAGACAGAGTCGGATTTACCCCTCCCTTTTAAGTCAATAAATGGGCTTGAAAAGCTAAAATCAGTTAAGCTTGTCGACCAATCCCCAATAGGCAGAACACCTCGCTCCAACTTGCTCACATATATGAAGATGTTTGAGCCTATCAGGAAGTTATATGCTGCCCAGCCTGACGCAAAAAAAATGAATCTAACCCAGGGCTCTTTTTCTTTTAATGTGCCGGGCGGCAGATGCGAGACATGCAAAGGGGAAGGATATCAGAGAATGGAGATGTATTTTTTCGAGGATATTTTTATCAAATGTGAAGATTGTAGAGGCAAAAGATATAAGAATAATGTCCTTCAGGTTGCCTATAAAGGAAAAAACATCCACGATATTCTCCAGATGACAGTTGAAGAAGCCTCGGCTTTTTTTGTTGGATTGCCTGAACTAAGTTCAAAGTTTACTATACTGCAGGAAACAGGTCTTGGTTATCTCAGGCTTGGTCAACCTGCTACGACTTTTTCGGGTGGAGAGTCTCAGAGGCTTAAAATCTGCGCTGAACTTGAGAGCTCCTTGAAGCCATTTTTCAGTAAAGGTTTTTTGTATATATTCGATGAGCCTACTGTGGGGCTGCATTACAGAGATGTCATGATGTTTATGGTGGTTATCAAAAGGCTCATATCCAAAGGCAACACAGTAGTTATCATTGAGCATAATCTTGATGTAATAGCACAGGCAGATTGGGTTATTGATCTTGGTCCGGATGGGGGTGAAGGAGGAGGCAAGATAATATTCGAGGGGTCGCCTGAAAAATTGTCAAACGCCAGCAATTCATACACCGGTAGATACCTTAAACAATATCTTGATAAATTTGCATAGAAAAAGAATTTAATTATTTGATGTTTATTGACCTAACACAAGATAATTATTACAATATTTATAGTTATCCATTTTTTATCTCGTCCTGAAATAGTTTAACCGGCAAAGCACAATATCAGGGTTCAGTCTGTGTGGCACTTCAGCTGCACAATTAGGATTGCAGCCAGATTTTGAATTCAGATTAATTTTAACGCAATTAAGGAGGTTGTATTGATATGAGTGAACTGGGCAAACTCGAAAAGCCTTCTGTAGATAGTTTCGCGGGCAAGAAAAAGATTTACTGTGTTCCCAATGTCATCATTTTCAAGGATTTGCCAGATGAATATGCCTCACTCTCTAATAAATACTGGACTGATGTCTTTATGCAGCTTGATAAATTAGAATCTGCATGGGAAATACAAAAGATTTTTTGCGAAAACATATACATCAGCGGGGATGAGGCTTTAAATGTCCTTCAAAAGACAAATGAAAGGGCTTTTGAACTCATAAAACAAAAGATTGATAGGGGCGCTGCCCTTATACCGCTTGAGAACAAAGAGCTTTTCGGAGCCTTTATTGATTGGCGAAACTGCCTCGGTGTTGTCAGGACTCCGGATATATTCAAAAAGGTGTATGACTTCTATAATGACGCCCTTAATAAACGACTCGAATATATCCAGAATACAATCTTCGACAATCTAAAGGATGGCGAAGCCACCCTCCTTATTATGGAGGATGAGCTCAGAGCTAAGATGCAGTTTCCTATAGACATCGAGATTTTTCTTGTAAGACCGCCGTCTTATGACGATATTATCAGATGGCTTAGAGACAACATGCAGTAAGATAACATAAATACAAAAGTCAAATTTTTGAAATATCACTGCAGCCTTCTGCATAAATTTATAAACCCAGAATTGTTATTAGAGTTAAAAATATCCTTTATTATCAATCAGTTTTTCTAATGGCGGGCATCAGGAATAAATATTTATAAAACAATTGGTTATATTCATAATGACAATTTTGGGATAAATAGGTTTTGATTATGTCTCAGCTTTCAAATGTCTTAGAAGAATTGAAGGGAAGATTTATAAAAGAGTTTACATCGCCAGAGAGACTCTTTTTTTTGCAAAAGGCGCAGGAGGCTATAAACCAGAAAGGCTATCCTGTCTGTGAAGACCTTTATTACTACTGTTATTTCCTCACGATTAAAGAAAGGCTCAGGAATACAAAATCTTCAGGAAGTGAGGGATATCTAAGGCTGCTTTTAGTCCATGGAATGAGAGAAACGGAGGATGCGATTAATCTGCACGAAGAAAGGTTGAGAAATAAAAGAAGCAGTATTTCCGCCGAAAGGGGAAACGAATTTTTGGATGTTTAAATGGTTACATTTGATACGATAAGAGACATCACAATCTGCCAGCATAAAGACGGCTATCGCTTCTCTGTTGATTCCCTGCTGCTTTTTTCCTTTATAAACTTCCCGAAGGCGGAGGAGATTATTGATTTAGGGGCTGGCGCTGGAATTATTGGCATCCTGCTTGCTAAAAAATATCCGGATAGCAGGGTGATGCTTTTGGAACTCCAGAACAATCTCACAAAACTTGCTGAAAGAAATATTGAGCTTAACGGGCTTTGTGAAAGAGTAAGAGCAATCGAGGCTGATATTAGAGATATTTTTACTTTAAAAAAACAGGCAGAAGATGGGATTGGCTTCAAATATCTCAACTCAAGGTATGACCTCGCTGTTTCTAATCCGCCTTTTAGGAAATTAAAAACAGGACTGTTAAGCCATGGACACGAGAATGCAATAGCAAGGCATGAGATTATGCTTTCCCTGAAAGATTTGATAAAGGCTTCTAACTATTTTTTAAGATATCAAGGAAGGTTGTGCATCATACACCTACCGGAAAGGCTTTCTGAGATAATAACTTTTATGAGACAACATCATCTTGAACCGAGGCGACTGAGGTTCGTTCACTCTAATTTATATTCCGGGGCAAAGATGGTTTTGATAGAAGCGGTAAAAGGCGGAAAACCAGACCTTAAAATAGAGAAACCCTTTTTTATATATAATTATGACGGTAGTTATACAACAGAAATGGAAGCTATTTACGAAGTGAGTTAGTTATTGCAAATTATTAGAAAATCTCAGATAAGATTATAAAACTCTCCGAAACTCTTATCACTAGTCATACTAAAATGTTTCCTTTTTTTTGGTTGAGTGAATGATGGGGAGGGTGCATTAAAAGGTGCTATCACAGCCCGCCTTAACCCTCTTATTATTAATACGAGGCTGGAAGTCTATGCTGATGCTATTAAACAGCAAGGAATTTAAGAGATAAACTTGGATATACTCGCATACATTTTTAGACGGCTTTTACTGATGATTCCCCTTGTTTTGGGGATAACAATCATATCATTTCTGGTAATACACCTTGCGCCAGGCGGCCCTGTAGAGGTTGAGACTGAAATGTCACTTAAGGCTTCTGCACAAGCAAGGGAAAACCTCAAAAAACTCTATGGTCTTGATAAACCTCTTTATGTTCAATATTTAGACTGGCTTGAAAGATTTATAACCTTTGACTTCGGCAAATCCTTTGCCGACGGGAAAAAGGTTGTAGATAAAATAAAGGAACGGATTCCTGTTACCCTTACAATTAATTTGCTTTCGATGATATTGATTCTTATGGTCGCAATACCCATAGGGGTTCTGTCTGCGACAAGACAATATTCACTTTTTGATAAACTTACAACGGTATTTGTTTTTGTTGGTTTTTCAACGCCTACATTTTGGCTTGCCCTCATTCTCATGATAATTTTCGGGGTAACTCTTGGGTGGCTGCCGATTTCCGGGATACAGAGTATTGATGTGTCAGACATGACTTATTTTGAGAGGCTTATGGATTGGGTAAAACATTTGATATTACCAGTAAGCATCAGTGCCTTTGGAGGTATAGCGGGACTTAGCAGGTATTGCCGTTCGAGCATGCTTGAGGTCATACGACAGGATTACATCAGAACCGCAAGGGCTAAGGGTCTTAGTGAGAAGGACGTAATAATTCGCCATGCCCTTAGAAACGCTCTCCTGCCCGTAGTAACAATCCTCGGACTTTCAATCCCGGGACTAATCGGGGGGAGCGTGATTTTTGAGACAATCTTTTCTATACCCGGGATGGGACAGCTTTTCTATTCATCCGCAATGTCTCGTGACTACCCCACTATTATGGGTATTCTCGTTATAGGCTCCATTCTTACACTGGTAGGCAATCTTATTGCAGATATTTCGTATGCACTTCTTGACCCCAGAATAAGGGTAAAAAGATGATCCCTTTCAAGGATGACAACCCTACTCGCTTATTCCCGTATGTGACTATCGGGTTAATCGCTATTAATTGTTTTGCGTTTATTTGGGAGATTACTTCTCCATTAGGTATTCATAAAATAGCTTATTATTTCGGCGCCGTCCCCGACAATCTCATATCTTTAAAAACAACACAGCCTATTCATCCAGTTGTAAGTGTTTTTACATCTATGTTTCTGCACGGAGGATTTTTTCATATCGGTGGCAACATGCTCTATCTCTGGATATTCGGTAATAACATTGAAGATTCACTCGGGCACCTGAGATTCTTTATTTTTTATCTGTTTTGCGGGATTTTTGCAGCATACGCTCATGCCATAACCGATGCTGACTCTTTAATACCGATGATCGGCGCAAGCGGTGCTGTTTCAGGTGTGCTGGGGGCTTATATTCTTTTATTCCCCAAAGCAAAGGTTTTTACCATTATATTCTTTGGTTTCTTTTGGCAGATTGTTAAGCTTCCAGCATTTTTAGTAATTGGTTTCTGGGCGGTAATCCAGTTTGTTTCGGGATTTGTAAGCATGGGTTTCGACCAGCAGGGCGGGGTAGCATGGTTTGCCCATATCGGCGGGTTTCTTATTGGGTTTATAACGATTAAATTATGGCTTCCACGAAAACGATTTGATTTCGGTTAAATTTTATTTTTCTTAAATAAAGATGTCATAAATATCATATGAAACCCGAAATATTTATCCACCACGATGGCGCCATTGGAGATGTTATTCTCTCGTTGCCAGCACTCAGATTAATACGCAGCGATTCACCTCTCATTCACCTTGCAGCAAGGGCTGATATCGGAAGCCTTTTAGAACAGGCAGGTATAGTAGAAGAAACATCGAGGCCTGAGAGTCCTATGTATCTATCCCTATACACTGGCTGCCCGGATATCAACTTAAGAAACTTCTTAGACAGATTCAGCATGATATTTGTCTTTACCTCACAAAAAGATTCAATTATTGCAAATAGCCTGAAAGCCTTGTTCCCCAATACAATGGCAATAAAGACAGTGCCTCCTGAAAATACCAATATCCATATTTCTGAATATCGTGCGAAACAGCTTGGAGACAAGTCATGCACATCCATTGACAACTACCACTTAAAGATACCGCCTGTTAAGCTGCAAGAAGCCGCCCAAAAACTTATCAATGCTGGATATTCTGACAAAACCCCGCTAATATCAATTCATCCTGGCAGCGGAGGCATTGGCAAACGCTGGAAACTTGAATATTTTTTAGAATTGACAGAAAGCTTACTCGAGAAATTTAAAGCCTTTGTGATTATATTCAGCGGTCATGCTGAGAACGATTCCCTTAAATCCGAAATAGACAATTTTATAAATGGCAGAAGAAACATAATCCATATCTCTATGAATGAACTTATTATGGTTTCAGCCTTTTTAAGCCTTTCCAACATCTATATCGGAAACGATTCAGGCGCCTCCCATCTTGCATCATTATTTTGCAGGAAGGTAATAGTAATATTCGGACCAACAAACCATATCTTATGGAGACCAGCAGGAGATAATGTTATAGTAATTACATCTGAACAAAAATGCGCTCCATGCAGCCCGATAATTCTATCAAACTGCCCAGATAGAAAATGCCTTCATGAAATACCTATTTCAAGAATTGTAGAGGAAATAGCTGTGGGGAGCATCTTCACGGAGAATACTGTCAATGCTGATAATAATTAGCGCTACTCGCTATGAAAAATCTATATAGGAACACTTTCCCATAATATGTCCTTTTTATTATTGCAGTTAAATATCGGGTAAATATTGGAAGTGTCCCCTATTTACTTTTAAGCTGCATTGCCCTGTTGAGTATCTCAACGGCGACATCTTCCTTATTCATCAATGGAATGTGTTTTTCACCATCTTTGTCGATTAAGACGACCTCGTTGGTATCGACATCGAATCCGGAACCCTCTTTGGATACATCATTAAAGACGATCATGTCGATATTTTTTCTGAGGAGCTTATTTTTAGCCCTATCCACTCTGTAGCCCGTTTCTGCGGAAAAGCCGATTATGAAAGGTTTATTATATAATTGTCCGGTCTCATAAAGAATGTCCGTGGTTCGAATTAGTTCAAGGGTAAGCCTTTCGCATTTTTCTATCTTTTTATTGTGTATATTAGCGGGAGTGAAATCCGAGACAGCAGCAGACATTACAAGCATGGAATTGGAGGAGATGTTGTCCATTACTGCGCGATGCATTTCAGTCGAGGTGTTGACGGCAATGACTTTTATCCCTTCGGGCCTCTTTAGTGAGACAGGCCCGCTGATGAGGGTTACTTCTGCGCCTTTCCTTGAGGCGGCTTTTGCAATTGCATAGCCCATCTTCCCTGACGACCTGTTGGAGATGAACCTGACGGGATCTATATACTCCATTGTCGGCCCTGCGGTAACGAGCACCTTTTCACCCGACATATCCTTCGGGGTAAATGCGGATTTGACTGCCTCGACAATATTTTCAGGCTCGGACATCCTGCCTGTCCCCTCTTCGCCGCAAGCAAGAACCCCCCATTCCGGCCCTACCGTTTTAACCCCCAAGGATTTGAGATAATCCAGATTTTTCTGAAGAACGGGGCTTTCGTACATTCTCCAGTTCATTGCCGGGGCTATAATCACTTGTCCCTTGAATGTCAGAAGAGCCGTACTTAAAAGATCATCGGCGATGCCGCAGGCGTGCTTATTGATTATGTTGGCAGTGGCAGGCGCTATAACGAATAGGTCGGCATTGCGCGGAAGGTCGATATGCAAAAAAGCATCGCTGAACATGTCGGAATAAACCTTGCAACCCGTGGCAGATTCGATACAAAGATGGGTGATAAATTGCTGAGAAGCCTTTGTCATTATAACAGAGACCTTCGTTCCATCCTGGATAAGCATCTTGATGACATCAATCGTCTTATAGGCGGCTATGCTCCCCGTTATCCCCAAAAGAACCGACTTGGTTTTACACACCTATTCCTCTCTATTTTCTTGTTGAGTGTCAGTAGGCTCTGCGTCCTGAACCCCTTTATCTTCATAGAAAAGGTCATCCAATGCCTTTTCAGGAGACTCCTTATCGTGAAGGTAAATCTTGAGATCCTTTTCTATATCGGACAGATCCTCAATGTGTTTTTTCTTTTCGGTTATCCATTTTCTGAAATCAAGTTTTTCAGCCATTTCGCGTGCATTGCTTGCGTCCTCTCCTGTAAGATAATCAAGCTCTCCGCTAAGCGCCTCAAAAATGGCGTTAGATGTTATTTTATCCAACTTTGTCTGGATCTTGGGTTTCACGCCTTTTGACAGCTCTATAGCCCTTTGTGATGAGATAATCACAAGCCTGAAACGGCTGTCTATTTTTTCCTTATCAATCTCGATGGGAAGCGATATTATATCCATTATATTTTCACCTCAAAAAATTTTTTTGCTATCCATTCATGATTTGCCCTAGCAACGCCTGACCTTTCTGCTATAATGATTGATGTAAACAAGTCAACGGCATCTTTAATGTTATCATTTAATATAACATAGTCATAATGTATGTAGTCTCTTATTTCATCCCGAGCCTTTGATAGACGCCTGATAATCTCGTTTTCAGCATCGCTCATCCTATTCATTAATCTTTCTCTTAAGATATCAATGCTTGGAGGCAAAATAAAAATAAGGACGGATTCAGGGAAAATTTCTTTCATCTGCTTGCCTCCTTGAACATCGATATCAAGAATGACATCGAAACCTTGTTTTACCATCTCTTCAAGCAGATTCTTTGAGGTTCCGTATAGATTATTATGAACCCTTGCCCATTCAATAAATTCGCCTCTTGATATCATCTCAGTGAATACATTTTCTTTTACAAAGAAATAATGCAACCCATCAATCTCTCCCTGTCTGGGCTTCCTTGTAGTGTGAGAAACTGACAGCTTCAAACCCTTGCATTTATGCAAAACACTGTTGCACAGAGTTGTCTTGCCAGCCCCAGACGGGGCTGAGACTATAAACAAGATTCCCCTTTTAGCCATCTCCCTTACTCTTGCAGGTATTTAGTGCCTGCTTATAAATTATTTTTTATCTTTGTCATGCCAGAAGCCTGCCCTCGAAGTTTGTAGTCGGGGGTCCTTGGTCAGGCATCCAGACATAAGGAATTGGATTCCCACTTTCGTGGGAAACCCTCGATTCCTGCCTCCGCAGAAATGACAGCCTATTATAACAATGAGAGTTATTTAATTGGTTCGGCTATACGACCAACTATTGTTTCTACCTGTAAGGCTGATAGAACTATATGATTGGTGTCGGTTATTATGAGGGCGCGCACTTTTTTGCCTTCGGTCGCATCAATCAATTTCCCCGATTCTTTCGCTTCATTTCTGAACCTTCTAACTGCCCTTGAATTAGGGTTCAGAATTGCCACTATCCTCTGAGCAGAAATAACATTTCCAAAACCAATATTTAATAAAGCTGGAGTTTCTTTAATAGACTTTGCCATTTGACTACCGGTTTTCAAGTGATTTTATTTGGTATGATAGTAGTTAATTTTACTTATTGTATGTTCTGCGACTGCTCCCTCAATTTTTCAACTTCAGTTTTAATGTCTAATGAGAGATTAATAATTTCAAGTATATCAGTCTTTGAAGAAATAGTGTTTGCCTCTCTGAGGATTTCTTGCAATATAAAATCGAGTCTCCTCCCTGCTTCCTCATTTTTTGACATGACAAGGGCAAATTGCTCAAGATGACTCGAGATTCTCGCCAATTCTTCGGTTAAATCGCTTTTTTGAGCCATAAAAACGATTTCCTGTGACAATCTTGCTTCATCCACAGGGATTGTTGATAGTAAATTGCTTATCTTTCTTTTTAGGCTGTCAATGTGGAAATATATGGAATTTTCAATGCAGATTATCATCTGGTTATGTATCTCTCGCAGTTTTCGCAAAATTCCAGACATGCTCTGCCCGAGAGCTTCTCCCTCTTTTGCCCTCATGTCGTAAAGGCTTGCTGACGCAGCATTAACAGCGTCAAAAAGGTCATCTGGATTATACTCTATATCCTCGCTCAATATAAGCTCTTTAAACATTATCATGGACCTCAAGTCAACTGGGCCTTCGATGTGAAGCTCTTTCTTCAAGTCATCAAAGGCTTTGCAAAGCGCTGAAGCTATCTTTAAATTTGTGTTAATACTAATCTTCTGTTGGCTGTCAAGGGAGATGGTTATATCAAACCTACCCCTTCTAAAAGTGTTTTTAATCAGGGTTCTTATCGCCATCTCATGTTCAATCAGAAAGGATGGCATCTTAACGAATATTTCCATATGACGGTGGTTTAATGAGCGTATATCCACCCTGAAGCCGTTTTTCTCGGCAGTTCCAAATCCTGTCATGCTTTGAATCAAAGAGCCATCTCCTTGGGATTTTCGAGTTTCTTTTTTCTTCAAATAGATATTATAGCCAAATTCACAAATAATTTAGCAAAACCAAACAAATTTATTATTTTTCTGCCTCTTAAGATTGTTGGATGGGTCCATTCGGAAAATCTTTACAGCCTGTTGAAAATCATTTTATTTTTTATTCATTATTCCAACCCGCTAAGAATACAGCATTTCTAAAAGTTCTGGATGCCCGTGAAAACGGGCATGACAAAGATAAAAAACAATTTATGAACAGACACTATTTAGAGGCAAGGTGAATGTTAATCTTAATCAGTAGATTCGCAATATATTTTCACTCGCCAGCAAGTGCATTTTCAAATGCTATTTCTTCACGATACTTGCACCCCTTATTGGTGCAGAAATGGAATACCTTTTCAGTTTTATCTCTTTTTTCTGCCAGCAAGCCGGTCTTGCAAAGGGGGCATGTCTTTCGGATAGGCTTGTTCCATATCGCAAAATTGCATCTCGGGAAATTGCTGCAACTCCAAAAATATCTGCCTTTTTTTGTCTTCCTCTGGATGACATCTCCTCCATCGAGGGGGCATTTTATGCCTGTGCCTAAAGGTTTTGTATTTTTGCACTTGGGATAAGCAGAGCAAGCAAAGAATTTGCCAAATCTCCCCATCCTGACAAGCATCGGCTGACAGCACTTTTCACATAAAACATCGGAAACAGCCGGTTCGTTCTCAGGAGCGGTTTTTTCATCATTCAAAGGTTTGGTATTTTTGCATGCCGGATACCCGGAGCAGGCATAAAACCTCCCATGCCGCCCCCACCTGATGACCATCGGCTGACCGCATTTTTCACAGGTCATCTCAGTCGGGATATCCGCCGGTTTCACCTTACCCTTCTCATTTGAAGCCTTCTCAAGTTCATCCTGAAAAGGTGTATAGAAATCCCTCACAACCTTCACCCAATTTAATCTAGAGTCTTCAATCCCGTCGAGATTGTCCTCCATTTTTGCCGTAAAGCCTACATCCATCAGTTCAGGGAATTTATCGACGAGAAGGTCGCTCACTATCATACCCAACTCGGAAGGCATGAAACGGCCTTCTTCCTTGTGCGTATATTTTCTTTCCTGTATGGTTGACATAATCGAAGCATAGGTGCTTGGCCTGCCGATCCCTTTTTCCTCAAGAGCCTTTACGAGGGATGCCTCTGTGTACCGGGGCGGCGGCTGCGTAAAATGCTGATTTGATTGAATATCAATTAGGTCAAGGCGTTCTTTTTCTTTTAGAAACGGCAGCAGCCCGCCTTCATCTTCAATATCGGCAATATCATCCTTTTCCTCGATATAAAGATGCATGAAGCCCGTAAACCTGATAACCGTTCCTGAAGCCCTCAGCTCAGTGCCCCTCAAGTCAACTTCATGAGGTGTAGGCTCGATAGTAAATACAGTCTGCTCCAATACTGCAGGGCACATCTGGCTCGCTATGAACCTGTTCCATATCAAGCTGTAAAGATTATATTGGTCTTTCGTGAGAAATTGCTTGACGTTTTCAGGGGACTTATCTGGATATGTAGGCCGTATCGCCTCATGCGCCTCCTGTGCCGTTTGCTTATTCCTATATTTAGGTGGCCTTTCGGGAACAAATTCCTTCCCGAATCTCGTTTTTATATAGTTCCTTGCCCATTTCTGAGCTTCATAGGCGATATTAAAAGAGTCTGTCCTCATATAAGTTATGAGTCCGACAGAACCTTCATCGCCTAACTCGATTCCCTCATAAAGCTGCTGGGCTGTCATCATCGTCTTTTTTGCAGGGAAGCGGAGCCTTCTTGCTGCCTCCTGTTGGAGGGTGCTCGTAATGAAAGGCGGGGATGGGGATTTTTTTCTGATCTTTTTTTCTATCCTCGCAATGATGTATTCCTTATCTTTTAAGGAGTCGAGGATTTTGTCGGCGGTTTCTTGGTCTTTTATAAGGAATTTATCTCCATCCTTTGCTTCACGGTTAATCAGGAGGGAATTATTATACTTATAAAGTCTTGCCTTGAATTGGGGCGGCGCTATAGGGCCGTCCTGTGAAAGAAGAGTCTGAAAAAGGGTTTCTATAGTCCAGTATTCTTCTTTGACAAAAGATTGGATTTCCCTCTCCCTGTCAACTATAAGTCTCAAGGCAACGGATTGCACTCTTCCGGCGCTTAAACCCCTTTTGACCTTTTTCCATAAGAAAGGGCTTAGTTGATAACCTACGAGCCTGTCTAAAATTCTGCGGGCTTGCTGTGCGGCGACTTTGTTATTATCTATTTCCCCCGGGTTTTTAATTGATTCATCTACAGCTTTTTGTGTTATTTCATGAAAAGTTATCCTGTAGATTTTCTTTTTGTTTTTTGGTTTATTAATTTCCCCTGCAATATGAAAAGCAATAGCCTCTCCCTCACGATCAGGGTCTGTTGCTAAATAAATATTTTCGGCTTTTTTTGCCTCTTTTTTAAGTTCGTTTAGAATCTTATCCTTTCCAGGAATTACCACATAACTGGGGGTAAAGTCTCTATCTATATCCACACCCAGCTCCCTGTCGGGAAGATCAATCACATGCCCTATAGAAGCCTTTATCGTAAAATCCCCCCCGAGTATCTTACTGATGGTCTTAGCCTTAGCGGGTGATTCTACTATAACAAGAGATTTCAAGCTGTCCTCCTAATTCCAAATTATATGTCTGCCTCTGCTGAAAACAAAAGAGTAAATATGCTCAATATCAAGGTCGGTATCCTTAATAAGTATGTATGCAAGAAGCAGTCTTACTGTATCGAGTTCTAACTCATCTATCGAATTTGTAGCCTCAAGATCAAAAAGATCATCCGTTAAGGCAATAAAATCTATATCGTGTATGCTTATTTTTTTTAAAGCAAATTCCACATCGTATTCAAGGTCTATCAAGTCTCTTGCGAAAACCCTGAGAATATCAATTAACCTCTTTGCCAAATCCTCACCTCAGGATAATATTATCGAATCAAACTTTATATTATACAAAATTTCTTGCCTTCTGTCTGCCTGACAATACCCTTAATCTCAAGGTCGAGCAGGAGTCCGAGCAATTTATGGGATGGAAGTCCAATGCGTCGCGCAATATTGTCAATATGAAGGGGTTCATTTCCAAGCATGTCGAAGACCTTTTTTTCATCATCCGTCATTTCAACAGCGGCAGGGCGGACTTGGCCGTTGCCGGATGCGGACTTCAGCGCATACTCTTTCAATGCCATGAGGTGAGGATGCAATTCCTCCAATATATCCTTCACGTCCTGAACAAGTTTGGCACCCTTTTTAATAAGATCGTTTGTTCCATGAGATATTTTTGATGTAATATTTCCAGGAACGGCGAAAACCTCTTTATTCTGCTCAAGTGCATAGTTGGCTGTAATCAAAGAGCCACTGTCCCTTGCCGCTTCAACTACGAGCACTCCCAGTGAAAGACCGCTTATAAGCCTGTTTCTTCTTGGAAAGTTCTCTTTGTTCGGCGGGGTTCCCATTGGAAACTCGCTCAATACGCATCCGGATTTTGACAATGCCCTGAAAAGTTCGGTGTTTTCGTGCGGGTATGGTCTGTCAAGCCCGCAACCAAGCACCGCAATGCTTCTCCCTCCGGCTTTCAATGCCCCTTTGTGGGATGCGGTATCTATACCCTTTGCCATACCGCTAATAATAGTCAGCCCGTAACCGGCGAGTTCAGATGCTATTTTTTCTGCGACTCGCTTGCCGTATTCGGTCATCAGGCGCGAACCAACAATTGCGACGGAAAATTTATCATCTTCCTTCAAAAGCCCTTTTAAATAAAGAAGCATAGGCGGAGAATCAATCCGCCTAAGAGGTTCGGGATAATCATCGTCATTGAAAGTCATTACCTTTATATCATGCCTTTTTATCTTCTGTATTTCCCTTTCAACCAAGTCCCATGAATCAAATTCTTTGATATTCCGCGCCTGCGCCTCCCTTATGTCCTGAACATCACAAATCTCGGCAGATGTTGCATTGAAAATCCTTTCCGGGGATATGAACGCCGCAAGAAGGCGTTTTATCGAAGCAGGGCCGATATCCCTAACATTGATTAAAGCAAGCCAATATCTTAAGTCTGAAGTATCTACAGTATTACCCTGTTTCATCCTGCAACTTTATGGATTCAGAAGGCGTTTTGTTTTCAACCTGAGCGCATTAAGCCTGATAAAGCCTTCGGCGTCTTTTTGGTTATATATTTTCTCCGCCTCGAATGTCGCCAGTTGAGGATTATAAAGCGAGTTCGGGGATTTCCTTCCCGCCACGATGCAATTTCCTTTATAAAGCTTAAGCCTTACCGTTCCATTCACATCTTTCTGTATGGAATCTATAGCGGTCTGAAGCATCTCTCTTTCCGGGGAAAACCAGTAACCATAATATATGAGTTCCGAGTATTTTGGAATTAAAGAATCCCTTAAGTGGAGCACTTCCCTGTCGAGGGTAATCGACTCCAAAGCCCTGTGAGCTGTATGCAATACTGTCCCCGCAGGTGTTTCATATACCCCTCTGGATTTAATCCCTACATATCTGTTTTCAACTACATCAACCCTCCCAATGCCATTGGCCCCTGCTATTGTATTAAGCTCCTCGAATAATTCCACAGGAGAAAGCTCCCTGTTATCAATTCCTACGGGATTGCCTCCCGTGTAATGAATTTCTATGTAGGCAGGCTTATCAGGCGCTTTCTCAGGAGATGTCATCATCGTATACATGTCATGAGGCGGCTCCGCCCAAACATCCTCCAGTATGCCGCCCTCGTAACTGATGTGAAATATATTGCGGTCTGTGCTGAAAGGTTTCTCAGCGGTGACAGGCACCGGAATCCCCTTTTCCTTTGCATATGCTATTAATGACGTCCTTGAGTCAAATGTCCATTCACGCCATGGGCTTATGACTTTTATGTCTGGCTTGAGGGCGTAATAGGTCAGTTCGAATCTTACCTGATCATTGCCTTTGCCGGTAGCTCCATGCGCAACGGCTTCTGCGCCCTCTTTTATTGCAATATCAATCTGTTTTTTCGCTATTAAAGGCCTCGCAATAGAAGTGCCGAGCATATAGACCCCTTCATAAACCGCGTTTGCCCTTAGCATTGGAAATATATATTGCCTTATAAATTCTTCCCTGACATCCTCTACATATACCTTCGAGGCGCCCGTATTAAGAGCTTTTTCTCTGAAAGGCTCCAGCTCCTCACCCTGACCGAGATTTGCGCAGAATGCAATTACATCGGCGTTATATGTTTCCTTAAGCCATTTTATTACGACAGAGGTATCGAGACCGCCTGAATATGCAAGAACAATCTTTTTAACCATCATCGCCTCCAGATATTTGTTAATTATATTCAACAGGTAAAATGCAATATTTGGGCTGTCTCAGTCAATAGCAAAAATCTCCGATAAGCGGGCATAGTTTATTTGATTATACTCTACCGCATATCGGATGAGCACTAAAGCTATCCCCATTGTATAAAAAACTTTTATCTCTTTTTCAAGATTTTGCATAAAATATCCTAAAAATAGAGATAGAAAGTTGTTATTTCGAGCAGAGCCGGAAATCTTATCTTTTCACTTAAAGATTCCTCACACCCGTTGGGTGTTCGAAATGACAGATAAATAGAGCGACTTGCAGGTTTATCTCTATTTTTTGCATAAATTATGGAAAGGGTTTTTATAGTTTTGTTATACTTAATAGAATTATCAGTTAATCTTAATAGAGTCTGTTTATAAAGTCGGTTTCTGTGCCATTCCCGCCTGTCTGCGTGCCACGCACAGGCAAGCGAAGCGCGTATGGAATCCTTCTGTGACAACCCCCTTTATCCCCCTTTGTTAAGGGGGAATTAAGAAGGATTCCGGACAAGCCAGAATGACAAAAAAATCTTAGTTTATGGACGGACACTAAATAAGATTAGATGATAAAACTCTTCATTATGGCTGATTATGGCTGGAGGTTTAAGGTGGAGAAGTATCAATTCAATACGATAGAAGAAGCGATTGAAGATATTACCAACGGCGGGATGGTCATTCTTGTAGATGATGAGGACAGGGAAAACGAAGGCGACCTCTGTATGGCAGCTGAAAAAGTTACGGCAGAGTCAGTTAACTTTATGGCGAAGAACGGCAGGGGGTTGATATGTCTGTCTCTTACGCCGCAAAGGGTGGAAGAACTAAAGCTACCTATGATGACCGATACCAATACATCTTCATTCGGCACTGCCTTTACAGTCTCTATCGAAGCCAAAAAAGGAGTGACAACTGGGATTTCTGCCCATGATAGGGCAGTAACCATTTTGACAGCAATAAATCCCAAGACAAAACCAGACGATCTAGCAAGGCCCGGGCATGTTTTCCCTTTGAGGGCAAGACCAGGCGGCGTGCTACAGCGAGCAGGACAGACTGAAGGCTCCGTTGATCTCGCAAGGCTTGCCGGGCTATATCCAGCGGGCGTTATTTGTGAGATTATGAATGATGACGGCACGATGTCAAGGGTTCCCGAACTCACTGAATTTGCCCGCATACACTCCCTGAAAATTGTAACCATTAAAGACCTTATTCAATACAGGATGAAGACCGAACGATTCGTCCGAAGAATGGCTACCGTTAATATGCCTTCCAAGTACGGCGGGGATTTCACCGCCATCGCTTACAGCAATTTCGTTGATGATAATATCCATATCGCTCTTGTTAAAGGTCAAATAAAGAAGGATGACAAGGTGCTGGTCAGGGTTCATTCGGAATGTCTAACAGGCGATGTATTCGGCTCTACCAGATGTGATTGCGGAGAGCAGCTTCAAAAGGCGATGTCGATGATCAAAAAGGAAGGAAAAGGTGTCATTCTATATATGCGGCAGGAGGGAAGAGGCATTGGAATTACAAATAAATTAAGGGCGTATGAACTTCAGGATCAGGGGCTCGACACTGTAGAAGCAAATATCAAGCTTGGCTTTAAGCCGGATCTCAGGGACTACGGTATCGGCGCCCAGATTCTCGTTGACATTGGAGTCAGGAAGATGAAACTTATAACGAACAATCCAAAAAAGATAATAGGGCTTGAAGGTTATGGTCTTGAGATAGTAGAACGGGTTTCAATCGAAACTATGCCCAATGATAATAATCTCCTTTATTTGAAAACAAAGAAAAAGAAGCTGGGGCATATCCTTGAAAATGTCTAAACGCGCCTGAGAGGATTCGAACCTCCGACCCTCGGCTCCGGAGGCCGATGCTCTGATCCACTGAGCTACAGGCGCATAATTAAGGTTACCGATAAGCAGAAGATATCTGTTTGATATTTTAACATAATTAAAACCCTAAAGCAGAGTATTTAAATATATTATCAAAGGAGGATATGGCATGACCAGATTAATTGTTGCAGGTGCGGCGGGCAAGATGGGGAGCAGGATTGCGGCTCTTGCAAAAGACTATCCTGATTTAAAACTTGTCGGGGCATTTGAGAGAAAGGGGCATGAAGCTATAGGAAAAGATGTTGGTGAGCTAATTGGTCTGAGCAAAATCGGCATATCTCTCGGTGACGACCTCGGTGGGATTATCGATGATGCTGATGTTGTTATTAGTTTTACGACTCCAGAGGCTTCATTAGAGCATTTAAAAATCGCGACGCAGAAGAAAACGGCTATAGTTATTGGAACTACAGGCTTCTCTAAGGAAGGCATTCAGTCAGTGAAGGAATTTTCAAAGTCTATTCCTGTTGTTCTGGCGCCGAATATGAGCGTGGGCGTTAATCTTCTTTTTAAGGTGCTTGGTGATATAGCAAAGGTCTTAGGAGATGATTACGACATAGAGATAGTAGAATCTCATCACAGGTTAAAAAAGGACGCCCCAAGCGGCACCGCTCTAAAGATGGCCCAAGTGATTTCTGAAGCTATAAACAGAAATCTCGATGAAGTTGCCGTATATGCACGGAAAGGAATGATAGGTGAACGGACAAGGAAGGAAATCGGTATTCAGACTGTAAGGGCAGGCGATATAGTCGGCGAACATACAGTATTATTCGGGGGTCTGGGAGAGAGAATAGAGATTACCCACAAGGCTTCAAGCAGAGACACCTTTGCAAGAGGGGCGTTGAAAGCCGCAATGTGGATTTATGGCAAGCCAGCTGGTTTATATGATATGATAAATGTTCTTGGGCTTAAATAGATTCAGGCTTCAAAATAGGCTTAAGGTTGACATATCTCAGTAGTTATTTTTTTTAAACTGAGCGATTTATTATCTCAACAATACTGCTGAGAGATGCAAGCCGCTGCTTTAAGGTTAAATTTTGTTAGTATAAATTTAAGATGCTAAAATGACTTCTGATATTAAATCTCTCTGCAAATCATCAGGCGCTAACCTTGTTGGGATCGCCGATCTTGAACCATTCAAACATGGCTGGGTAGTTCTGCCTCAAAACCTTTTAGAGCCATACACCTATGCAGTCTCAATAGCGATACACATTGATGATAATATAATCAATGCGATCTCTGATTCCCCTACGCCTGAATATGCACAACTTTATAAAAAGGTTAATGCATCTTTAGATAGAATCACTTCCCAGCTGGTTCAATTCGTTGTTGAGAAAGGATTTAATGCGACTGCGATTCCTGCTTCTCATATCGTTGATGAAACTAACCTTTTAGGCAGTATCTCTCACAAGGCGGTAGCAAGGATGGCTGGCATCGGGTGGCAAGGCAAAAATCTCCTTATCATAAGTCGGGAATATGGACCGAGAATCAGATTGGCAACGGTATTAACTGATATGCCGCTTATTGCGGACAAACCTCTAAAAAACAGGTGCGGAAAATGTAAAAAATGCGCTGAAGCCTGCCCCGCCTCTGCGATAAAGAATATTAATACAGAAACGCATTACGAGAGCAGGGATGAGGCGGTTTATCTGGACAGATGCTATCGCAGGTTATTAAAATTTAAGGCGAAACCCGAGATTGCTGCAACCATATGCGGCGTTTGTATAAAGGCATGCCCGTTTGGCAGAAAATCAAAAGCTGGCTAAGTCTCAGGAAATAGTCATCATACACTCTCAATTATTTTAACCTCAATTGAGTTATTTATACTCAAGTTTCTGAT
>JBBIIV010000012.1:5829-29790 GCA_037446295.1 Nitrospirota bacterium | reverse complement strand
ATACCGATGACTTCCAGCTATGCTTTGACTTCGGGTAAAAACTCAGGAAACTCCAAGAGAGCTTCATTGTTGACACGCTTTAATCACTAAATCTATACTTAAATCATGAAGAAGATAGCTGTAATTGACGGGCAAGGCGGTGGGATAGGCAGTCTGATTATTAAAAGGTTGAAGGAGGAGTTGGGTGAATCCTTTGAAATAATAGCGCTTGGGACAAACTCATCGGCAACAACTTCTATGATGAAGGCGCGGGCAAACAAAGGCGCCACAGGTGAAAATGCAATTATCCTTAATGTTAAGAAGGTTGATATTATAGCAGGTCCCCTTAGCATCATCCTTTCTAACGGCTTTCTCGGGGAACTCTCTCCTGCAATAGCTGAAGCTATATCAGCCTCACCAGCTAAAAAACTGCTTATCCCGCTTAATCAAGAAGGTGTTGAGATTATAGGGATTTTAAAAGAACCTCTGCCCCATTTGATAGACCATTTAATCAACAAGATAAAGGAGGAAAAAGATGTGTGAAGCTAATGTTTATATAATAAAAAATGGTCAGGAAGAATTATATCTTGAAAATGTCGATATACTTTTGCCTGAAGGGGATAAAATATTCCTCAGAAACCTTTTTGGGGAGCAAAAGACTTTTGACGGCGTAGTGAAGGAGATCTCTTTACTCAAACATAAAATTGTACTTACTGAGAAGATATAGCCTTATCCCTAAGATATCTCTCTATGGCGCTGGACCAAACTTCATAACCCTTATCACTAATATGAACACCGTCTTCAAGCAGCAGCAGCCGGTTCGCTTTGTCCCCCTGCACCGTAAAAAGGCTATAAATATCTAGATATTCCACCTTATATGCGCCGCTTATATCTTTTAAGGAGCTATTGATACCCTTAATTAGTCCATTATCAATCCAATAAAGCGCCACGGGCAAGACGCTCTGAACCACAATTGTCGAGGCTTGAAAGCTTTTCTTCATTATACCTATTATGCCCCTGTAAGCATTGAGAATATCAAAGTCCTCCATAGCAATATTATTGATTCCAGTCATGATAAATATATAATCGGCATTGCTTACTCGGGATATTACATGTGGCAGGCGTTCTAATAACTCTTCTGCCCTTTCTCCAGAGATGCCTAAATTTAATACCTCGTATTCAATAAACCGCTCCTCCCAGTCATAATACTCTGTGAGGGAATCACCAATAAACATCAATCTCTTCTTCATTGGTTAAATTATATTCTTCATGCCTTTCTAAAAACATTATTGGATATGCTGCGCTAAAAATTGTTATCCCAGAATTGTCATTAGAAATATTCATCTAATGACAATTCTGGATTATATAAAGAGTGAACGCTGTGCCTTCAAAGATGCTTCAATAAATGCTGTAAACAAAGGGTGCGGTTCCAGAGGCTTCGACTTAAACTCTGGATGAAACTGGCAGCCAAGAAACCACGGATGTTTTTTGAGTTCAATAATCTCTACCAATTCTCCATCAGGGGAAGTTCCGCTAATAACAAGTCCATTTTTTAGAAAGCTCTCTCTATAAGCATTGTTAAACTCATATCTATGCCTGTGCCTTTCTGATATCTCTTTTTGACGGTAAGCCTCATAGGCATTTGTAGAATCCCTAAGGATGCAAGGGTAAGCTCCGAGCCTCATTGTGCCGCCTTTATGAGAGTCTTGAGTTCTTATTTCCATGCGCTCTGTTTTATGGTTATACCAGCTTTCCATCAAGTAGATAACCGGGTGTTCAACTTCAGGATTAAATTCCATGCTATTGGATAAAAGACCACATACATTGCGGCTGAACTCTATAACAGCGCACTGCATACCCAAGCAGATACCAAAAAAAGGAACCTTCTTCAATCTTGCATATTTTACAGCCTCTATTTTCCCCTCTACGCCCCGGATCCCAAATCCTCCCGGGACCAAAATTCCATCTGCATCGGATAGAAGTCTCTCTGCCCCTTTAGCCTCGATCTCCTCGGAATCAACCCATTGAAGAATTACTCGAGCATTGTTTGCTATACCGCCATGCGAAAGAGCTTCCATCAAGCTTTTATATGCGTCTTTAAGTCCGATATATTTCCCGACTATAGCTATCCGGACAGACCTCTCAGGATTTTTAATCTTTCTTACAACATCTAACCAGACAGCTAAATCAGGAGTTGTGTTGTCAAGAAAAAGCTTTTTTTCTATTACCTTGTCAAGATTTTCTGATTTATATTGAAGGGGGACTTCATAAACCGTCTCCACGTCGATGGCTGATATAACTGCGTCAATATCAGCGTTGCAGTGTATCGCTATCTTCCGTTTCATTTCTTTAGGCAACGGCATTTCAGACCTGCAGAGCAGGATATCAGGCTGGATGCCTATCTCTCTGAGGTCTTTTACGCTATGCTGGGTAGGTTTTGTCTTAAGTTCGCCGGCAGTTTTTATGTAAGGAACGAGGGTCAAATGGATATACAAGACATTTTCCCTGCCAACATCATATCTGAATTGTCTTATGGCTTCAAGAAAGGGGAGGCTCTCAATATCTCCGACAGTCCCGCCTACCTCTACTATTAGGATATCCGTAGAATCGGTAACTGCGGATTTTATAGCGAGTCTTATCTCGTCTGTAATGTGAGGCACCACCTGCACAGTATTTCCGAGATAATCCCCCCTCCGCTCCTTTGTTATTACATTATTGTATATCTTGCCGGTGGTATAATTATTAAATTCTGTCGTCTTGCAGCTTGTGAACCTTTCATAATGCCCCAAGTCTAAATCAGTCTCGCATCCATCATCCGTTACATAAACCTCACCATGTTCAAAGGGGCTTAATGTTCCGGGATCGATATTTATATAAGGGTCGAGTTTCTGCATCGAGACACGCAGTCCCTTCGCCTCGAGCAACGCTCCTATAGCAGAGGCGGCTATACCTTTGCCAAGAGCAGAAACCACCCCGCCAGTTACGAAGATATACTTAGACATTGCCTGACCCTCTCGAGATCTTCCCGTGTATCCACGCCAATAGTTTCAAATTTAGTAATCGCGATTTTTATTTTATAACCGTTCTCAAGAGCCCTTAATTGTTCAAGCCTCTCTATATTTTCAAGCCGTGAAATGGGAAGTTTTGTGAATTTTAATAAAAATTCACCAGAATATCCGTATATGCCTATGTGTTTGAATAGTTCACCTGGCAGCTTGCTAGGTCCAATATCCGTCATATCTTTCCACTCATCTCTGAAGTAAGGTATGGGTGACCTCGAAAAATAGAGGGCAAGACCTTTCGAATTGAACACAACCTTGACTGTATTAGCGTCTATTAAATCGTGATAACTTTCTATCTTTTTTGCGAGTGTAGAGATGTCAGCTCTGCTGCTATGAAGCAGTTCGACAACATCGTCAATCATCTCCGGCATTATCATAGGTTCATCACCCTGAACATTAACGACTGTATCAGCTAATGAAATTTCTTTATTCGTGTCTAATATTTTTACAAATGCTTCTGCAATTCTGTCTGTTCCTGACTGATGTGTAATAGAAGTCATAACAGCATTCCCATCAAAAGCCTTTACTGCCTTGAATATAGCATCACTGTCAGTTGCTACAAATATAGCCTTTATACTTTGCGCTTTTGCCGCCCGTTCATAAACATGCTGTATGAGAGGTTTCCCCATTAAAGACTGGAGTGGCTTCCCCGGAAAACGGGTTGAGGCATAACGGCAGGGTATAATGACGATAGCGGACATGTATGCTTTTATGATAGCATAATTAGTGTCATATTTGTTCAAGCTCAAACCAGAAATACCCTGTGAATGTGTATTTCAGTTGTAATCACTATGCTTTCCAACTTTACACTTATGAACAAAAAAAGCAGTTTGTTTTCTGTTTACAAAAGTTATATCCCTTTTATCTTTTCTGGCTTGCTTCTTTTTGCATCCTTTCCCGAGCTGGATTTTTATTTCTTTGCATGGTTTGCGCTCGTTCCCGCGCTTATCGCCCTTTATGACAAAGAAATACGGTTTGCCTTTAAGGCTGGTCTTCTTATGGGGATGGTTTATTTCTTTGGAACTACTTACTGGATTTATCATGCCTTATATGTTTATGGTTCTATACCTTTTATACTGAGCATCTTTTGGGTGATCCTGCTTTCCCTATATCTAAGCCTTTATCCTGCTACCTTTTGTCTCCTCTATAGCATAGCCCTGAAAAAAACTTTCCTTCCTTCGCTTGTCACGGCTCCCTGCATATGGACATCCTTAGAATTCATTCGCTCTTATGCCCTTACAGGATTTCCCTGGTCGAGTCTTGGCTACAGCCAATACAAATTTCTCCCTGTGATTCAGGTGGCTGATATTACAGGCATTTACGGCGTATCCTTCCTGATAGTAGCCCTTAATGGCATGATAGCCGATATATCAATTGCAAGGAAAATCAGAAAAGAAAAGCCGCTCTATTCCTTTCTTTCCTTTGTTGGAGGTTCTATCTGTCTATCACTGATTCTGATTTTAGTTCTTTCATATGGTTATTTCAGGCTCTATCAGGAAAGAAGCTATACAATTTTTAAAGCCGCCATCATACAAGGAAACATTGACCAAGATAAGAAATGGGATATACATTATCAGAAAGCGGTATTGGATACCTATAAAAAATTGACATTAACAGCTGCTGACAAAGCGCCTGATATTATCATCTGGCCAGAGACCGCCCTTCCGTTCATCTTTAAAGAAGACAAATATTTAACAGAAGAACTGATATCGTTTCAAAAGGAGCTTAATTCTTACCTGCTTTTTGGGAGCATTTTGATAAAAGAAAGTAATCGCAAAACAAAAGAAAACAAGCTATCCAACAGCGCGCTGCTTTTAGACCGGGATGGCAACATTTCGTATATATATGATAAAATACATTTAGTTCCTTTTGGCGAGTATATACCTTTAAGAAATATCTTGTTCTTCATCGATAAACTCGTTTATGGCTTAGGGGATTATTACCCCGGAGACCATTACCTTAGTGCAGTTACACCATTTGGAAGTTTTGCAACCCTGATTTGTTATGAAGTCATATTTCCTGGCATGGTAAGGAGGTTCTTTACTGACGGAGGCGATTTCATCGTAACAATTACTAATGACGCTTGGTTTGGTAACACTCACGGTCCTTATCAGCACTTCAGCATGGCAGTATTTCGAGCCGTTGAAAACCGAAAACCTGTTTTACGGGCGGCAAACTCCGGGATATCCGGGTTTATAGACAGCAGTGGCAGAATAATAGAGGTTTCGAGGCTTTTTGATAAAACTTATTTATTTAGGGAAGTTGCAAAGGATAAAACCTTGACTTTCTACACAAAATATGGTGATATCTTTTCATATTTGTGTATTATAACTACTATCGTCATATTTGTCCTGTTCAAAAGTTCTAAATCCTTCTGAGGTGATACAAACGCCTTGAGAACAAACGACTAAGGATGGTTTTGTTCTATCGAGCGTGTTTATATTTATGGTTCATCTCCAAAACAGTTGCAAAAATAAGTTGTCATTACTGCGAAATTGGAGAAGACCCATATTTATAAATTTATTGGGATAAAATCCTGATTGTTTTTTACAGAGAAAGATTTAGATAAATAAATTTTGAGGTAAGGAGATAAAAAATTGATACTGCAAAAGGAGTTTTCAGAAGAACTGGCTCAACTAAAGAAAAAAATATTACATCTTAGAGAGTATCTTTGAGTTTGATAAGAAAAAAGAAGAAATAGTCAAGATTGAGGTGGCTTTATCTTCCAATTCTTCATGGTCTGACCACGGAAAGATAATAGAGCTGCAGAAACAAAAAGCAGATTTACAGGAAACTGTTTTACCTCTCGAGTCAAGTCTTGATAAAGCAGCTTATCTTGAAGATTCCTTAAATATATTTGATGAAGAAGAAGGCGAGTTTTTTCTTGAGGAATTTAGGCAAGATATTAGAAATCTAAAGAAAATAGTTTCTGATATAGAACTAAAATTATTACTCTCAGAAGAAACTGATAAAAATAATGCGATAGTTGTTATACACCCAGGCGCTGGAGGGGTTGAGAGTCAGGATTGGGCACAAATGCTCATGCGTATGTACTTAAGATGGGCTGACAAACATAGTTTCAAGACTGAGATTATCGACTTACAGCCTGGGGATGAAGCTGGAATAAAAGATGCGACTTTTACAGTAACAGGTTCTTTTGCTTTTGGATATCTAAAGGGAGAAGCTGGAGTTCATAGACTAGTTAGAATATCGCCTTTTGATGCTAATAAAAGAAGGCACACATCTTTTTCAGCCGTTCTTATATATCCTGTAATAGAGGATGATATAAAAATTGAGATAAGGGACGAAGATTTACAGATAGATACCTTTAGAGCTTCAGGTGCTGGCGGGCAGCATGTAAATAAAGTCTCTTCAGCTGTGAGAGTAACTCACATACCAACAGGAATAGTTGTTTCATGTCAAAGTGAAAGGTCTCAATTAAGAAATAAAACAACTGCATTAAAGATTCTTAAGTCAAAGTTGTATAATTTAAATAAAGAACAGAAGGAAAGAAAACTTGAGGGTTTGGTTGGGGATAAGAAAGATATCTCGTGGGGAAACCAAATAAGATCTTATATTTTACAACCATATAGCCTTGTTAAAGATCATAGAACTGGTTTAGAAATAGGTAATGTTAATGTCGTCCTTGATGGAGAACTCGATTTTTTGATTGATGCCTTTTTGAGAAAATCTGTTTAGTTCTATCTTTTTTTCTTATCTTTTAAGAATTAAGGAGAAGTAATAGTATAGTTTGTTAAAATGTTTATAGAAAGAAAGAGTTTATATACATCAAAGTCTTTATTTGTAAATATGTTAGATAAATACTTTTTTTAGATTTGATATTTTTGTTAAAAATTAGAACTAAAAAAAGTTTGATGATTTATTGAAAGGATTTTAATAGCTATTTTATTTTTATTTATCTTTAAAAGATATGGTTATTAACAATTGTTAATAAAATGTTTATAAATCACTATAAACTGAAGTAAAATTAGTCTTAAGACTATCTATACATTTATGTTAAATAAATTATGAATTCTCAAGAGATATGGGAAGTATTTCTTACTAAGGTAAAAGAGAAAGTCGGCGGTAATCTCTTTGATTTGTGGTTTAAGCCCATGAGACTGATTAGCTTAGACGGCGACCGCGTGACTATCGAGATACCTAATAGGTTCTACAAGGAATGGCTTGAAGACTATTATCCAAATACACTTCAGGAGATAATAGGAAATATTTGTCAGGCTGAAGTCAAGATTTTTTATAAGATTAAGGTTTCAGAGAAGGAAGGCTCTAAGTTAAGAAGTGCAACTACAGCTCTCGAAAGCAGAAAAAATAAGCTTGCAAAAAGAGGGATTTATATTAATCCTAAATATACATTCCAGAATTTTGTTATTGGTCCCTCAAATCAGCTAGCGAATGCAGCGGCAAGAAAAGTTGCAGAAAGCCCAGGCCGTGCATATAATCCGTTATTTATTTATGGAGGTGTTGGATTAGGTAAAACTCATCTTATTAGCGCAATAGGTAATTATATCTTTGATGCAAATCCTTTGCTCTCAATATATTATCTTTCGTCAGAGCAGTTTATAAGCGAAGTAGTTTCTTCTCTCAGACATGATAAAATGACTGAATTTAAGGAGAAATATAGGAATCTTGAGGTTTTGCTTATAGATGATATACAGTTTATTGCAAAAAAGACGGTTACTCAGGAAGAATTCTTTCATACCTTTAATTCTTTATATGAAAAGCAAAAACAAATTGTAATATCAAGCGATAGGGCCCCGGTGGAGATATATGACATAACTGATAGACTTAGGTCGAGATTTAGCATGGGCTTGATAGTGGATATCCAGGTTCCGGAAGTGGAAACAAAGATGGCGATTATCTTTAAGAAAGCAGAAAAGGAACATATGAAAATGCCTGAAGAAGTCGCATATTTTATTGCTTCCAATGTAAAGTCGAATATCAGAGAGTTGGAGGGCTGCTTAATCAAGTTAGGTGCATACTGTGAGTTAACAAATACCCCTATAAGCCTTGCAGTTGCTAAAGAAGTTCTTAAGAATTTGATAGCCGAAGAGGACAAGCCCCTTACAGTAGATTCTGTCCAAAGAGCTGTGTGTGATTATTTTGGGTTGAGATTGCATGATTTAAGATCTAAAAGGAGAACTAAGGAATTGGTCATGGCACGGCAGATAGCAATGTATATCTCAAAACAGAATACCAAGCTCTCTCTATCCGAGATTGGAAAACACTTTGGTGGAAAGGAACATGCAACGGTTATATATGCTTACAAGCAGATTGAGGAAAGAAAACTCAAGGAAGAAGATCTGAACAAGGCAATTGAGATAATCTGTAAAAGGCTTAGTATTAACTAGAGTCTGTTTATAAAGTCTCGATTTAATAAATAGCCATCATTCCCGCGAAGCTTGTCCCTGCAGGCAGTAAGCAGGGAGCGGGAACCCAATTCATTATGTCTGGATGCCCGACCAAGAACCCTCGACTACAAACTTTGAGGGCAGTCTTCGGGCATAACGGAAATAAAAAACGGCAATTAATAAACAGACACTAACTAGATTAAAGAGTCTTTATATATATCCCCTTGGAGGTAAGAATGAAGATAAAAGTTCAAAATGACCTTTTACTAAGGAAGCTCAGCAATATTCAAGGCATTGTTGATAGAGGGGGCGCTCTACAGCTATTAAATCATTTTCTTTTGGATATTAAAAATGGGAGAGCATTTATAACCGCAAATGACCTTGAAACGGCTTATAAAGAACCTATCGATATGGAAATTGAAGAAGAAGGTTCAATTTGCATTCCGGGCAAAAAGTTTTTTGAGATTGTTAAGGAGATGGAAGGTGTTATATCAATTGAAGTAGTTGATGACAAATGGCTTAGAGTGTTATCTGGCAAGAGTAACATAAGACTTGCCTGCTTGTCGAGCGAGGATTTTCCTGTATGGCCTGATTTGCAGGGAGAAATAGAGATTACCTTGCCTATTTCTCAACTTCGTCAAATAATAGAAAAATCTATTTATGCTGCAAAAGAAGCCGAGATTAGATTTTTCCTGAACGGGCTGCTTTTTAAGATAATGCCTGATAATACACTTATCGTTGTAGGCACGGATACACACCGCCTCGCAATTGTAAGGAGCCCTATAGAAATAAAGGATAATTCGGTGCTCGAAGAGGCAAGAGATATCTTGATTTCCAGGAAGGCTATAGGAGAGGTAAAAAAGATATTGAGCGAAAGTTCAGAAGAGGCAAATATAACCATTGGGAAAAACCATGTTTTGTTTAAAATTGGTGAAATTGAACTTCTGACGAGACAGATAGAAGGAACCTTCCCTGACTATGCAAGGGCGATACCTGAATTTTTTGAAAAAGAACTTATTCTTGATAGAAAGGTTTTTCTTAAAATTCTTAAGCAGACTTCAGTTATTAGCAAAGAAAGAGGCTATATAGTCCAACTTAATATAGAAAAAGATTTCTTAGCAATCTCAGCAGCAGACCCAGATTATGGAGAGGCGAAGGATGAGATGGAAGCCGACTATAAGTCAGAGCCTTTTACAATAGCCTTTAATGCTAAATACCTTCAAGAAGCGGTTAATGTCATGTCAGCAGATAAATTGGTAATGAAGTTTATAGATACTCAGAAACCTGTAATGATGCAAGAAGAAGGAATAGAAGATTACAAGTGTATAGTTATGCCTTTAAGGTCATGATAAGGTTTTAAATAGAGTCTGTTGATAAACTATCATTGTCACAAAAAGCGTCATTCCTGCGGAGGCAGGAATCCAGGGTTTCCCACGAAAGTGGGAATCCAATTCATTATGTCTGGATGCCCGACTAAGGACCCCCGACTACAAGCTTCGAGGGCAGGCTTCGAGTATCACAAAGATTATAAACAGACACTAAATACAGCAAGTTGTATTTTTAAGGCGGAGAAGCAATGCACGAGTTTGAAAATGAATTAAGGGCTGCCGCACAAACGACAGATAGCGAAAACATAGACTACGGGGCAGAGGAGATCAAGATACTAAAGGGGCTTGACGGCGTTAGAATGAGGCCCGCTATGTATATTGGTTCCACAAATATCGAAGGATTACATCACCTTGTTTATGAGGTGGTTGATAACAGCGTAGATGAAGCCCTTGCAGGTTATTGTAACAATATTGAGGTTATCTTGCATCATGATAACAGCTGTTCAGTCATAGACGATGGAAGGGGTATCCCTGTCCAGCCGCACCCAGGCGATCCACAGGGCAGGACTGCAGCAGAGATTGCCCTGACAGAACTTCATGCCGGCGGCAAGTTCGAGTCTAAGGCATATAAGATTTCTGGCGGGCTTCATGGAGTTGGTGTTTCTGTCGTAAATGCTTTATCTGAATGGCTTGAGGTGGAGATAAGACAGAATAACCTCGTCTATCATCAAAGATTTGAGCAAGGGCGTCCTGTTTCAAGCCTTGTTGTGACCGGCAGGACAAAAGGCAGAGGGACTAAGATTATTTTTAGGCCCGATGAAACTGTTTTTGAGACACTGGAGTACAGCTATGATATCCTTGCTCAGAGACTGAGAGAATTAGCTTTTCTGAACAAGGGACTTCAGATAAGCATAACTGATGAGAGAACAGGAAAGGCAGAAACATTCTATTATAAAGGAGGCATCGTTTCATTTGTTGAGCACTTAAATAAAAATAAAGTTCCCATTCACCCTAAACCTGTTTATATACATGGCGAAAAGGATGCAACCTCTGTTGAGATAGCCCTCCAGTATAACGATGGATATGCAGAAAATATATATACCTTTGCTAATAATATCAACACGAAAGAAGGCGGGACACACCTCGTGGGCTTTAAGTCTTCTTTGACTCGGATTGCAAATAATTATGCCTTTGCCGCAGTTTTATTAAAAGAAGGCAAGGAAAGCCTCTCAGGAGAAGACATAAGGGAGGGACTTACAGCGGTCATAAGCGTCAAATTGCCAAATCCCCAGTTCGAAGGTCAGACCAAGATGAAGCTCGGGAATAGCGAGGTTAAGGGCGTGGTGGAGTCAATATCGAACGAGGCTCTTTCCACATATTTTGAAGAAAACCCAGCAGTTGCCAGAAAGATTATAGAAAAGGCAATTCAAGCTGCAAGGGCCAGGGACGCTGCTAGAAAGGCAAGAGAACTAACAAGGAAAAAAGGGGCACTTGAAGACACTGGACTTCCTGGAAAGCTGGCAGACTGCACTGAAAAAGATCCTGAAAAAGCAGAACTTTTTATAGTTGAGGGCGACTCTGCAGGCGGCTCTGCAAAGCAGGGCAGGAACAGGCTTTTTCAGGCGATATTGCCGCTTAGGGGCAAGATTCTCAATGTAGAGAAGGCGCGCTATGATAAAATGCTAGCTTCTGAAGAGATTAGGATTTTAATTACGGCTCTTGGAGCAGGAATAGGCGGTGAAGAATTTGATATTAAAAAATGCCGTTATCATAAGATAATTATAATGACTGATGCAGATGTTGACGGGGCGCACATAAGAACCCTCCTTCTGACCTTTTTTTATAGACAGATGGTACAAATAATCGAGAGCGGGTATCTCTATATTGCTCAACCGCCTCTTTTTAGGGTAAAAAAGGGCAGGACCGACAAATATGTTCAGAATGAAAGCGAACTAATAAAGATGCTTTTTGAGCTTGCTGCCGAAGAAATCGAGATTATGACGCCATCTGGACATATAGGCGGGAGGAAGCTTATACAATATTTCAAGAAAGCGTATGACTATGACAGCTTGATGAATTGGTTTAGAAAAAGCAGGAGAGACCCATTCATAATAAATTTCCTGCTTAAAAGAGGCATACAAAAAACTGATCTAAAAAGCGAGGATTTATTAAAAGCTGTATTAGCAGAGATACAACAAACGGCAAGTAATATAAGGCAGGAAGAGATAGTCTTTGATGAAGAGAGCGAGTCTTATTCAGTTACCCTCAGAAGCAATAATTACAAAGTTAATCTCTCTATACCGTTTGTTCAATCTCCAGAGTTTAAAGAAGCAGCCTCACTTTATAAGGAAATAACAGAGATATTCGGCATGCCTCCTTATATCTTTAATATTAAGGGAGAGAGTCATGAGGCGTCCTCGATCGAGGAGCTTATTCAGAGAGCGATAGAGATAGCCAAGAAAGGGCTTACAATACAGAGATATAAAGGACTTGGGGAGATGAACCCGACTCAACTATGGGAAACTACGATGGATCCCTCCAAAAGAACTCTTAAGCAGGTGACGGTTGAAGATTCCATCAGAGCGGATGAGATATTTACTATCCTAATGGGAGATCAGGTTGAACCACGCAAGGACTTCATACAGAAACACGCCCTTGAGGCAAGGAATATTGATGTTTAACAGTTTCGTCTTGCTGCAAGTTAAAGATATATTAAGCCCAAATCAAGTGGTAATTTGACTGAACCGAGCAAATTCATTATCCCCGATCTAGAAAACAATTCTGAGGACAGGTTTATACTGGAAAACTGTTTTTGCTAAATTTAAGCAAAGCTTGCAGCTCGCTCTGATTTGAGTTAATCCCACGAGTTAAAAACTATGCATAAACGGATCGACCCCTTTGAGTTTATTTATTTTTTGGGCTATTCAATAGTAAAAAAATATAAGCTTTTTAATCAAAGAAAGCTGCCCGCCATAGTGGTAAGTATAGGTAATATTACAACAGGAGGAACCGGTAAAACTCCTGCAGCTATTGCCTTTGCAGAAGAAGCTCGCCGCAGAAAATTTTTGCCCGTCATACTTACAAGGGGATACAAGGGCAGGTCAAAAGGCCCGATATTAGTTAATTTCCCCAAGACTACCTGCAGAGCATCTGGGGATGTTGAAGGCACTCCGCAAATTTCTGCTGAGATACTGGGAGATGAAGCTTTTATGATGGCAGAAAAGTTAAGAGATATACCGATTGTAAAATATCCTGATAGGTATAAGGCTGGGCAACTCGCATTGGAGAAGCTCTGCACAACAGCTTCAAATCGTCAGATACTATTCATTCTTGATGATGGTTTTCAGCATTGGTCTCTTTATAGGGATGTTGATATTGTGCTTGTAGATGGAATGAATCCCTTTGGCAATGGGAAAATACTTCCTTTTGGGATTCTTAGGGAGTTCCCCTATGAATTAAGAAGGGCGGATTTCCTGATAATCACAAAGAAAAGAAATGAAGACCTTTATGGTAAGTTAAGGCTGATTAATCCTAATGCGGCTGTTTTCTTTTCTGAATACCTAGCAAGGGACATTAAGCATCCAGACGGCAGAAGGGCTTCTTTAACCGAATTGACAAACAAAAAAGTTTTCGCCTTTTGCGGGATAGCCCAGCCAGATTCCTTCAGGGAAGTAGTATTATCTCTTGGGTTTAATATCTCCGGCTGGAAGGCTTTTCCTGATCATTATAGCTACAGTGAAAAGGATATACAAAATATTAAAAAACTTGCGAGCAGGCAGAATACTAACATACTTCTGACTACCGAGAAGGATATCGTAAAGCTAAGAGGGTATAAAAATTTGCCTCATCTGTTCTATGTAGATATTGAATTTTTACCCGAAATAGGTTTTTATGATGAGGTTTTTAAAAGAGTCCTTGAAAAATAAAAAATTGTAGCCTTCTTTGCGAAACTTCTCCTGAGCGAAAAAAGTGCTTACCCATTTCACCTTGAACCACTGCTAAACAAAATTTTAATTGCAGTTTCCGGGTTAATTTTTCTGCTATTTTTTAAACCATAGAGTAGAAACAGCATCACTGTTCCTACTTTATGATAGTTTATAGTTTTTTGAACTCGAGCTGGACAGGCCTTTTCCCAATTATTGGTATGGGGGGGTTAAACCTTTCGCAAAGGTAACCAAGTGCAAATATCGCTATGCCAATGAAAGTATAGAAGCCCGGAGCCATCATTATCAATCCTCCCGCGAAATAGAGAATTCTCTCAAGAGGAGTTGATGGTTTGGTGAGATATCCCATAAGCCCTGCTTCTATCGCAAACATTGCTATAAATGCTCCGATAATAAGGAAGGCTATATCAAAAAGAGAGCCTTTCATCAAAAATTGAGGGACAAACAAAAAATAAAAGGGCATTATATAACCGCCTATTCCGAGTCTCATCGAGTCCCATGCCGCCTTGAGCCAACTGCCGCCTGATATTGCTGCAGCAGTAAAGACAGCTATGCATACGGGGGGGGTTAATCCAGATTTAATAGCAAAATAAAAAATAAAGAGATGGCTTGCAAGAGGGTCAAAACCCATACCTTCCATAGCAGGAACTAAAACAGCAGCTGCAATAACATAAGCTGCGGTTGTGGTCATCCCCATCCCAAGTATTATCGCTGTGAGCATGGCAGCGATAAGCGCTAAAGCTACATTTTGACCTGAAAGTTCTATTATTATTTCCGAGACCTTGACGCCGAAGCCTGTAAGGGAGATAATCGTAACCGCCACCTGGACACAACTCATCATTACCATGAGCCATGCAAGGGCGCTCATTATTCCTGAAAAATACCCGCCCCACACAGTCTTCACTCTCTGCCAAATCTCCTTTGGAGCAAGAGGACCGCCGATTAAAAGAAATACCACAACGGATACAATCAACGCCCATGCAGCGCATACCTGCGGAGGGAAAAAAGAGAAGAGCAAAGCAGTGAGGGTTCCAATTGGCAGGATAAAGTTAAGAAAGACCCTTGGACGCAAAACCTCTTTTAGAGATGGAATAAGTTCTTTGGGAAGTTTGCCCATCCCGTATCTGCCTGCTTCTATCCAGACGCCTGCCGAAATTCCTACGAAATAGATGGCAGCCGGGATGATGCCTGCTATCATAATATGAGTATATGGGATATTCAGAAATTCAGCCATAATAAAGCATCCTGCGCCCATAATCGGGGGCATTATTTGCCCTCCAGATGACGCTGACGCCTCCACCCCTGCAGCAAGCTCGCGGGGGAATCCAAGCCTTTTCATAGTAGGTATCGTAAAAGCGCCCGTCGTGGCTACATTAGCGACTGAGGAGCCAGAGAGCATCCCGAAAAATGAGCTCGAAATAACAGCCACATGACCTGGCCCGCCTCTCATCCTACCTCCCCATGCCTGGGCGATGTCCATAAAAACCTTCCCCACGCCCGTGGCAAAGAGAACTGGGCCAAAGATTACAAAAGGGGCGATAATTCTACTTGTCATATCGGTCAGCAGCCCCCACACCCCCTCGGTCATAAGATAAAGCTGATAGAGTATTTCCTCAAAGGTAAACCCTGAATGACCGAAGGGACCCGGCATTATAGGTCCATAAAGCGCATAAACTATAAAGCCAATCACTACAAGCGGAATAATAATACCAAGAGATCTGCGAGTTCCCTCAAGAAGACAAAGTGTCAATATGGCGCCCAAATAAAGTTGAAAGGCTTCGTAGTCTCCGGGATTGCGCACTATCTGCTCCCAGTAAATCATAATGTAGAAGCAGGGTATCAGGCTGACTGCTATAAGCAGAATATCGGTTAAGGAGGGGGCTGTTTTTGAGCCAAAGATAAGCAGCCGTAAAAAACCAGAATGACCTTTCTGATCCTCAGCAAGAGTCTTTTTTGTCAGAGGGTATGCCAAAAAAACAAGAGCCAACCCAAAGCTCAGTGATATTCCTCCCTGAAGCAAAGGATGAAGCGCTACAGTAAGTGAGGTATAAATAAGGAATACCCCCCACGCCCCCGCCAAGATTCCGGTTAATAATTTCCAAAAGCCACCTAAATTACGCATTTATACACAACCCCCCTTAATTCTTATTTTTTCACTGTTACTTCTATTGAAACAGCGGTTTGACTCCCTTTATTTCCAATAATCTCAATCTTATACTGTCCTGGTTTAGCCATACGAGGAATAGCAGAGTTTGCCGTGAATGCGCCTGCTGCGTCGGCGGTGATCACGTCAACCTTTTCAGTTCCAAGTCCGATCTTCATTCCCTCTTCAAGAATAAATAAAATATCTACTTCCTCTTGGGGCTGAAAACCTTTCCCAGTTATCTTTAGTGCTGTCTCAGGGAGTCCGCTTGTAGGCGATATTTCTACAGACGGGCTTTGAGACATAGCTGCAACAGGTAGAAAAATACAAATCAGAAGAAGGTTCATACAAAAAATCGTCATCGAAAAATATGCTTTTTTTCCCATTTATAACCTCCGTGGATTTTATTTCTTTTTCATCTCTGGCGGAAGAAGCCTGTCGGGAACCTTTACCTTGAGCACTTCCTGATAAAACTTTACAGCGCCGGGATGGAGAGGGACATGTATATACTTTTCTGAATTGCCATACATATCGTCAAAATGACCCTCTCTCAATGTTGCAAGAGACCCTGTAAGGTCTTTTCTTTTATCCCAAACCGCCTTTACTATCTTGTAAACTATATCTTCAGGGACATCTTTATGTATGAAGTCTGCGACTACATAAGCAAAGCTCAACTGCTCCTTTTTTACTGCCTTGAAAAGATTCGCTGGAATTGACATGCTCTTTGCCTGCCCCGGGTACTTCTCGTTCGTCTTGTCTATCATCTTTTTATCAACAGGCAGTATATTGACCTCCATCGCAGATTCAAGATCAAGTATGGCTGAATCTTTGAAGCCTGCCTTGAACCAGCCCTGCACAACTCCAGACTTGAGAGCATCAACGCTGGCGCCTATGCCCATCATCTTATAGTCAGGCTTAATGCCATTGGCATCGAAGAAGAGCTCTATGGCTCTGCCTGATGTTGTTCCGGGATTCATCGCATAAGGCAGCCCGTTTAGTTTCTGGACGGTATCAGCACCGCTTTTTTTAGTGGTAACGATATGTATAGGAGTTATATAACCGCCCCATAACGCCCTTAAATCTTTGTTGGGCTTGCCCTTGTAGTCTATGATTCCCTCGTAATTTGCATATGCCGCAGAGGCGTCAGCAGGACCAAGCTGGATAGACCTTTTTTGGATTCTTACGAGGTTTTCAACAAAACCTCCAGTCTCAACAACTGTAATCTCGATTTCACCTGGATATGCTTTGTTGACAAAGCCTGCCATCGATACGGTGTTTGCATACAGCCCTGATCGGACGCTCGTTGCGCCCCATTTCAGATAAACCTTTTTTGCCTCAGCCATGCCAGTAAAAGCCGCTGACAGGATAAGGACAGCCACTAAAAACATAAGTCTTTTCATGTTTCCCCCTTTTATTGAGAAGTTAATGCTGTAAAAACAGCAGTAATCATTTCAAAACCCTTACTCTTTTTGCCGCCACTCTATTTAGAAACATGACATCATTTGTAGTCATGTTAGAAACACTGAAATTAAGCTAATTCCCAAAAATTGCAATCATTACACCTGCTGCCACGGCGGTGCCGATAACGCCTGATACATTCGGACCCATGGCATGCATAATCAGAAAATTGCCAGAATCAGCCTCGAGCCCAAGTTTGTTTGAGACACGCGCTGCCATTGGCACCGCTGATACGCCAGCAGAGCCGATGAGAGGATTAACCTTGTCTTTAACGAAACGGTTCATAATCTTTGCTACAATAACGCCAGATGCAGAACCAAAAGAGAATGCTACGAGCCCAAGTATTACAATCCCAATGGTTTCAGGTTGTATGAATTTATATGCAACAATTTGAGTGCCGATACCAAGCCCAAGAAAGATAGTGACAATGTTAAGTAGTTCATTCTGCATAGTTTTGTTTAGCCTTTCTATAACTCCTATCTCGCGGACGAAATTTCCGAAGGCTATGCTGCCTATAAGGGGAGCCGCTGTCGGCAAGAGCAGAAATGTGACTGTAAGCAGCAGCAAGGGAAAGATGATTTTTTCAGTCTTGCTAACAGGTCGAAGCTGTTTCATCTTGATCTTCCGTTCTTCAGGGGTAGTTAATGCCTTCATAATAGGTGGCTGGATGAGAGGCACTAGCGCCATATAGGAGTATGCTGCTACCGCAACTGAACCGATAAGGTCAGGCGCTAGTTTGGAGGCGAGATAAATAGTGGTAGGTCCATCTGCCCCCCCTATGATAGAGATAGAGCAAGCTTCTTTTAGTGTATATGAGATGCCTGGGAGAGCATTAAGGGCAATCGCCCCTATTAAAGTGCCGAAAACTCCAAATTGGGCAGCAGCTCCAAGCAGAGCCGTCTTTGGGTTCGCAATTAGGGGACCAAAGTCAGTCAGCGCACCAACACCCATAAATATAATGAGGGGGAAAAGCTCGTTTTTAATTCCGAAATCAAAAATAATTTTTAAAAACCCACTGTCACCGCCTATGCCTGCATAAGGGATATTTACCAGCGCTGTTCCGATACCTATAGGCACTAAAAGGAGGGGCTCAAATTTTTTCACCACACCAAGATAAAGCAAAAATCCGCCTATAATAAGCATTATAAGCTTGTGCCAGCCGTAAACTACTACATCCGCCCCGCGATATTTGACTTGTTCTTTGTCAAAGATAAATCCGTAAATCCCGGATGTCTTTACAATGTTTTGAAGGAATCGCTCAACTGATACTCCATCATTAATCTCTTGTGAGGCGGGTGCATTGTTGTGAATTGACGAGGATTCCTGCGCAGCATGGAGAAAGCCGTAATACATCCCTGCCCATAATAGGGGTAAAATTATTAGCGCCAAAGATATATGTATCGCTCTAATTATTTTCATTTCCACTAAGCCAGTGAAAGAACTCCTTAACGAATTTTTGCTAGTATATGCCCTGCTTCAACACCCGCACCGGGCTCGACCAGAAAGGTTATCGTTCCTCCTACTTTGGTTTTGATTTCGAGTTCCATCTTCATCGACTCCATGACGAGTATCGTCTCATCATCTTCGACTCTTTCGCCGTTATTTTTTAGTAATCTTAATATAACCCCTGAGACAGGGGCTTCTATCTGTGTTCCAGCCGCAGGGATTTGGGCGGCGACCGCTGTTGGTTTTGGCGTAGTTTCAGGAGAGGGTCCAATATGAACAGTCCCTTCTTCGCGCACGGTGACCCAGTAATCTTTATTGTCGACATTAACTATATATACTGATGGCAAGGGAGCAGGTTGTGATGGCGCTGCTGAAGTCTCTGGTTTTGCAACGAGATGTTCGAATAATACAGGCCCTTTATGACGAGTTTTAAAGAATTTAATCGCAACCTGCGGGAACATCGCATATGTCAGCACATCATCAATGTTCACCGAGATCACCCCTAGTTTTTGCTTAAGCTCTTCTTCTATCTGGTCAAGCTCGTTGGGAATTAGATCTGCCGGGCGGCAGTCAATGGGTTTATCCATGTTAAGACCGTCCAAAGCTCTCTCCACTAGTTCCCGATCAGGTGGAACGGGAGTGCGTCCATATTTGCCTACAAGGAGACTCATGGATTCTGCGGTGAGGCGCTTGTAACGGCCAAGGAGCACATTCAACACCGCTTGACTGCCTACAATTTGAGAGGTTGGGGTAACGAGTGGGGGATAACCAAAGTCCTTCTGCACCCTTGTATTTTCTTCTAAAACCTCGGAAATACGATGATACGCTTTTTGTTCTTTTAATTGGCTTTCGAGATTTGAGAGCATACCGCCCGGAATCTGAGCTGCCAGTAGACGGGCATCGGCACCTAAGAAAGAGCTTTCAAATTTTTTGTATTTAGGGCGGATAGAACGAAAGTAGTCGGCTATTTCGAGCAATAAATTGATATCGAGTTCAGTGTCAAATTCTGTGCCGCGAAAGATTTCTACGATGGATTCAGTCGGAGAATGACTAGTTCCCATGGACATTGAAGAAATAACGGTATCAAGGACGTCCGCTCCAGCTTCAGCAGCTTTGACAAGAGTAGCGACAGACATTCCCGTTGTCGCATGAGAATGAATATGTATCGGTAGTCCAACCTCTTTTTTGATGGCTTTAACCATATTATATACATCATAAGGCCTCAACAAAGAAGCCATATCCTTGATGCAGATAGAATCAGCGCCCATATCGGCAAATTCTTTGGAGAGAGCGACATATCCCTCAATCGTATGGACAGGGGAAACAGCATAACAGATAGCAGCTTGGGCATGTTTGCCCATTTTTTTAACCGCTCTCATCGGAACCATTAAGTTGCGAGGGTCGTTTAGAGCATCGAAGATGCGGAATACATCAACGCCGTTTATCGCCATTCGCTCAACACATTTTTCTACAACATCATCGGCATAATTGCGATAACCAAGTATGGACTGCCCTCTCAAAAGCATCTGCTGAGGGGTCTTTGGCATTGCCTTTTTCAGTAAACGAATTCTTTCCCAAGGGTCTTCATTTAGAAACCGTATGCATGTGTCGAATGTCGCACCGCCCCACGATTCAATTGACCAGTAACCGACCCGGTCAAGTTTTTTAGCGATTGGGAGCATATCGCTTGTCAACATACGGGTTGCAAAAAGCGATTGGTGCGCATCTCTTAGAACGAGTTCACTGATTTTAACCTTTGCCATTAAACCGCCTTAAGATTTTTGTTTTTATTATCATCACGATATTTTTTGACAGCAATAGTGATTGCTGCCAAAACAGCGCCGTTAATATTGACCTGGGCAAGGGAGCCCGTCTTATCTTTTTGGGAAACGGTGTCCGGAGCATACCGCGCAATAACCCGTGAACTTATCTGTATCGCTAAAATAAGCACAGCGAGGAATACAAATGTTACTGTCATACCAATGGTCATGATGACCACAGCCTGACTTAAATCATGAACCAATCCCATATATAATCCCCCTATTATTGTTATATGCAAAGAGATTTCAAAACCTGCACATAGTGATTGTTTAGCTTGACAGGACAATCTGACACCCCTTTAAAAAAACTAAATTCCTGTTTGCACTATGATGGACGATAAGATACAACTGCATAATTTGCAAACAGACTCTAAACAATCAGCAGTTTTAAAGCAAAAAGTATTCCAGAGGATAGAAACACAAGGGAATTGAAATGAAAAGGGAAGTTAAGACGAGCGGGTTAAAATATCTATAACCCATGTTATAGGATATAACATTTTGAATAATCCCTGAAAAATTCATTCCTAAAAAATGTATAATAAAGCTTAAATTTTTATTGGGAGGTTATTATGAGCCGTTATTTGTCTTTGTTGGGTAAGGTTGTGTCTTGTTTTTTGTGTCTATTCATTATTATATCTTTTGCCTGCATCGGCAATGTCTCCGCTACAGAAGGAGGAGGAGGTGCGTATCCTAACGGGGCTGAGGATTTTATGTCCGGCGCTGTTCCCCCTCCTGGAACCTATTTTCTTAATTATCTGACTCATTATTCGGCAAGCAAATTTAGAGATGGCAATGGCGATAGCGCTGTCCCCAATTTTGACTTGAAGGTTACCGCAAATGTATTTAGATTTTTACATGTTACCAAGACCCAGATTTTAGGCGGTTACTGGGGCTTCCATGTTTTTCTTCCTGTTATGAATGTGGATGTCTCTTTACCGATCGGCAGTCAGAGCAAGACTGGCTTGGGCGACATTATTGTTGACCCGTTTATCCTTTCTTGGCACTCAAAAAACTGGCATTTCGCCACGGGCATTGATATTTATATTCCAACTGGAGATTACGACAAAAACAGGCTTGCCAATGTAGGGAGAAATTACTGGACATTTGAGCCTGTTTTCGCTTTTACATACTTATGCGACAACGGTTTTGAGTTGTCGAGCAAATTCATGTATGATTTCAATACCGAAAACAAAGACACCAATTACAGATCAGGGCAGGAATTTCATTTTGACTACACTGTAGCCAAGAAATTCGATAGTATCAGTCTTGGCGTAGGGGGCTATTACTACAAGCAAATGACCGACGACAAATTGAATGGTCATAAGGTAGGAACAGACGGCAATAAGGGACAGGCTTTTGCGATTGGACCTCAATTCAAGTATGATTATAAAAACATGAGCTTTATCCTAAAATATCAGAATGAGATGAAGATTAAAAACAGGCCTGATGGAGATAAATTCTGGTTCAAGTTTGTATATGTTTTTTAACCAGTCTTAATAAAATTACACAGGTCTTTACTTTTGCAGCTAAAGTATTAAAGGTAAAGACCTGATAATTATATAAAAGACTGACGCTCGCTTAAGAAAGGCGACTCAGGGATCCAGTAAAAGATTACAATTGCAGCATCTAATAGAAAACAGCAAATGTGGAATAGTTCTTGTTGCTATAAAACTATATCTGCAACCTGGACGAGCCAAATAACAGGAGCGAATGAAATGCTGTGCATTATCATATTATATTCTTGAACTTGCTGGCGCTACCCATGTTTTTCAACTCAGAAAGATGCTCGGCGAAACTCTCGCCCGTTATGCGCTCGGGGTGTCATCTCGTGCAAACGTAATCGGAAGCCTCGGCTAACTCCATATAGCTCAGACTTCTGCAGCGAGAACCCCTTTTGAAGGTAAGATGCTGATAGACAGCAATATCAGAGAGCTTACACGGGTTAATGTAGTAGGTCTCTGGCAAAGGGGAAATTTTGAGATTCCCCACTCGCAAACCCTGATTAATTCCACAACCATGCTTCTTCTTACAGGTAAGGTGTTTCAGAACAAAGGGTTTTCCGGCATCTATGCCCGCACTTTTGAAGCGAAATGCATTTTTTGGGTTAAAAAGGGAATTATTTTATAGTGTCATGGTCGGGCAGGTTTGCCATATTAAATTTAGATACTCTCCTCCATCTCCCAGACACCGCAAGGGCAGATGCCTGCACAAAAACCGCAGCCTATGCATTTTTCATCGTTCACTATATATTTATATGATCCATCCTGGTGCTCAACTCTGCTTATCGCTCCATGATAGCAAATTGCTTCGCACATGCGGCAGTCCCTGCATGTGGCGCAGGAAAGGCACCTGTCTCCCTCTTTTTCAAGGCTAAAATCAGTCTGACAGGCTTCATAATAAACAGTTTTGATCCTTTCGTATGGCATTAATGGCTTTTTTTCGGGCAATCGAGGGGAATGCATAAGCGCATAATGTATTGTTTCAGCTACCATTTTGCCGCTGCCTATTGCATGGGTTACCAATCCTAAAGATGTGGCATCTCCAACTGCGAAGACCTTTACATCTGATGTCTGTCCCTTTTCATCAATGGCGACCCACCCTCTCTCTGTATGAACAGTTGGAGGCAAAAAATCGGTTTGAGGAATATCACCTATTGATATGATGACAAAATCTGCATCAAGATATGAGTCGTCTTTGAAATAAATCTTTTTGTTTTTCGGTTCATACCTGTCCGTAATTTTGGGCCATAAAACCTGGGTGCCTCTTGCCTTTGCCATTTCGAGTTCCTTTCCGAATGCGGCGGGTTTCTGAATATCGATCGCTATAACTGATTCCGCCCCGCAGCTATAAGATTGTATTGCCGCATCCATACCAACATTGCCAGCGCCTATAATGACAACTTTTCCACCGCTTAAATCTGGTATATCCCCAGCATTTATACCCGTCAGAAAATCATATGCAGAGACGGCGTGTTCAGAGCCAGCGAATGGGATAATTCTCGGTTTGTGTGCACCGCAGGCAACGATGACTATATCATGGTTTTTATAGATCTCGTTGAATCTCGCAGCTTCAATTTTAGAGTTAAGATAAATATTTACGCCTATTTCGGAGAATCTTGATAGCTCTTTTTGGAGAATCTCCCGGGGGAGGCGCGCTCGAGGAATGCATAATTCTATCTTTCCTCCAAGCCTATCAGCAGCCTCATAAAGGTCAATCGTATGCCCTTTTAGTCCAAGCTGCCATGCAGCGCTCATGCCTGCCGGACCACCTCCGATAACGGCAATCTTATATCCCGTAGGAGGCTCTTTTTGAGGAGCAGGCAGGTTCAACGCAAGACCGCCGAGTTTATCAATGCTCAGAGGTTTATCAAATTGCCCTCTTGTGCAGCTGTGCATGCAAAGATTAGGGCAAA
>JBBIIV010000012.1:0-5729 GCA_037446295.1 Nitrospirota bacterium | reverse complement strand
AGAGGTTTATCAAATTGCCCTCTTGTGCAGCTGTGCATGCAAAGATTAGGGCAAATCTGCCCGCATACAGTAGCTGGCAGAGGGCTATACTCCAAAACCAGTTTTAAAGCCTCCTCTATTTTCCCCTGCCTCATCAAGGCAGCTCTTTTATGCGATGGGATATGCGTAGGGCATGAGTAGGCACAGGGCGGATCATATTTCATATTTGCCCATACAGGCTTGTTGCGTCTGTCTTTTCCAGTCGGAATATAAGGCAGAAGGGTCATTTCGTGATCTAAGTAATCTGTAAAGAGCCCCCCTTGACCGATTTCTTTTTCCCATTTATCTACGCGAAAATTCGCGATGGGCATTTTAAACCTTTTTTTAGCCCTTCTGTCAGCAGGCGTAAGGGGAATGAGCTTCCGCCATGATTCGATGGAAGTTGCAAGTTCTCTATAGTAATTTTCCCTGCCTATAGCTTTAAGGAATGGCTTAAGGTTTGTCTTAAGCCACTTCCAATCCTGTTCTGTAAGTTCAAGGAGTTTTACATCCCTTTCGCTAAAGGTTTGCATTGGTCCCCTAAAATATATAATCCCTCCTAACATTCCAACACATGGTCGGTATCCAAGCACATTCTTTGGGTTTCTTGGGTTTATGCCGCAAATTACGGAGATGCCGCCAGCCTTGAATTCAGCAAAGGAATCCCCCACATCCCTGAAATACCATGACTGGGGAGGCTCAAATCTAGGATTGAATTTTGTCATGGTATCACATCTTGCACCACCGCTCCCTTGCACATAGAGCATCCCTTGTGCGGCTGAATTGAAGGCGCCGTTTGTAACATCCCCAAGGACTGTTATCTTTGCACCGCAATTAAGCCAGCCGACATCGTCCGAGACGCTCCCTTTAACAAGTATTTCCGTCCCAAACATGCCCATGCTGCCAAGTCTCTGACCAACAGGGCCTTCGACCACTATCTTCACCTTTTCCTGACGAGGAAAGATCCTCCCGCCTATACCGTGCTGTCCGTCAGCTATTATATGAAGATTTCTTGCGCCCTTGCTGACAGCCTCCTGTAGGTTTTCCTCAAGTGCTTTACTGGATATCCTGTGTCCCCGCACATTTCCATGAATAGTGACGGCTTTTTGCAAAAGGCTACTTTCAGGGTTTTTAAGGTCTGGTTTTTTATGCTTTTTCTCATTATTGTGCGCTTTTAATATCGCCTCTTTATCTTGTCGATCTCCTTTAGCATGCATAGCTTATCTCCAATCTCTCTGCCATCGCCTTATCGTCGATACTTAACCCGTCAGACATGCCTATTGGCAATTCAGTGCTTCTTCCCATGGGGGCAAATATCTTTTTCAATTCGACATCCGCAGTTTTAAATGCCTCTACAAGCCTTTCTGCAACCATATTTGAGTCAAGCCTCCTGTAAAGTTTTGGGTCTTGAGTTGTGATCCCTCTTGGACAGTAACCCGTGTTGCATAAATTGCAGCGGTTATACTCATCGCCAAAACATCCTGCAGTTGTTTGCATGATATATTTGCCGACAGCGATTGCAGATGCGCCAAGCATAATAAGGGCAGCGGCATTGGCTGCTAAATTCCCTTTTTTGCCGATGCCGCCAGCAGCTATCAAAGGCAGTTCATTTTGCTTGCCCTGTTTTACCAGATCAAGATAACATTCCCTAATATTAGAAGCGATGGGATGTCCCATTTTGTCTAATGACACATTATACGCAGCTCCTGTTCCTCCATCCTCCCCGTCTATACACATAGCAGAAGCAAAAGGATTTCTCGCTAAATTATTCAGGACGGATTTGGCTGTTTTCGTCCCTGAAATCTTGGGATACACAGGCACTCTGAAGCCGAAAGCCATTGACATCGACTGGATCATCTTTGCGACAGATTCTTCTATAGAATACTTAGTCTGGTGGGTTGGAGGCGAAGCGAGGTCAACAAATTGTGGCACCCCCCTGATATTTGCTATCAATTTCATGACCTTCTGCGCCATAAGAAGCCCGCCATCGCCAGGTTTTGCTCCTTGTCCGTATTTGATTTCTATGCCGGCAGGGTCCTCAACCATATGTGGTATTGCATGTATTATCTCATCCCATCCAAAATAGCCGGAAGCTATCTGCATTATAAAGTATTTCAAATACCTTGACTTTAACAGACGTGGCGGCATACCACCTTCACCGGAACACATAACAACAGGCAGCCCTTCAACCTCGTTCAAATAAGCCACTCCCATCGCAAGCCCTTCCCACATAGGCGGTGAGAGCGCCCCTATTGACATGCTTCCTACAATAATAGGAAATATCTCTCTTACAGGGGGAATGAATTTGTGGGCATTATCATCCAGCGCTATCTTGCCGTCAACTACCTTTATCGGCAGTTCTTCAGGCGGAAGTATTCGTCCCAAATAAGACCTTATTCGAAATTCATGCCTTCCTGCATCCAGAGCAGGGTCTGTAAGCATTGAAATCCTTGTAAATTTGAGTCTGTCAAGGGTGGATATAGAAGGGTCGTTTCTTCTACCACCTCTTTTATAACCTTCACCGCCTTTATTCTTATGGAAAATGAATTTGTTATAAGGATTCCATTCAGGTTCAATTGCATCGTTCGGACATACAAGCGAACAAGCAGCGCATCCAACACAGCAGCGCTCCATATCAGTTGCCTGTTCAACAACCTGTGTTACCCTTCTTGTTACAATTGGCACAGGAGCATCGCCCTCTGAATGAACTACCCTCTTGACTTTGACCGCGGCAGTTATAGCTTTAACTGGACAGACAGCAGTGCATTTGCCGCACCTCGTGCAGCGGTGATCCTTCCACCGAACAATATAAGGGAATTCTTTTAGTGAATTCTCCTGATTGTGTCTTAATTCATAAAGGTGCCTTGCTGTTGGTTCCATATTTTTGCCTCCTCTGCTTCCGGTGAGACGATCACCATTTCGTATTTCATCGGGAAAATATCTGATGATTTATCCCTGTCAGGAATGACCTTCTCAAGTCCGCACTCCTCTGACATAAGTGCATACTTGCCCGCTTTACCTCCGACTACGCCCGGTCTTAACTTCTTAGAGTCGTGCACCATAAAACAGCTTCCGTCAGGAGTAAAGCCTATTACCATATTTGGACCATCTATACACAGAGGTCTCAATGACTGCCTTAAAAGTCTCAGAGCGTCTCTGTCAACCCTTTCATCAATCTCATTTGTTTTCAGGGGCGTAATGATGTCTTTATAATAATGAAGAGGTAAGCCTAAATGCCTCATACAATAGTGTAAAATGTGAGCGAACACTTCACTGTCGCTGTTGTATCCAATGTAACCCAGAACCCCCCTGCTCATTAAAAATTCCTTGATAGGCACAAAGGCGGTGTTTTCACCGTTCGTCATGGTGCAATACCCTTGAATAAAGAAGGGATGGCAGGCGTAAAGATAAACTGAATAGTTAGTATTCTGCCTGCCCTGGGCGATAATAATCTTTGCCTTTAAGGTATCCCTGTCAAGCCCGAAGGATTCCCCTAACTGAAGGGGGTCGCCAACTTCTTTGAGCGAGATGACATCGGGATAAAATGAAAAAACAAAGATGGATTCATCAGCCTCGCCCAGTTTTCTCAGATTTAGACGGGTGCTCATCAAAAGATCTTCCTTTTCCTTGAAAGATTTACGGCGGTATGTATCAGGATAATCATAAATCCTTGCAAAATAATATTCGCGCAGATTTACACCCTTGACTCGCTTTATCCTTGGCGTCCAGACATGCTTGAGCTTAAAGCCGAGTCTGTCCATATAGTTGTCCAGAATCTCCACGCCTTTTTTTGAACAAATGCCGGAGAGAATGGGATATTCTTTAAACATCTCGAATTCTCCGTTCAGGTTTTTCATGACAATACCTAGCCCTGAACCGTCATGCCCTTCTTTCATCGTTTCAAGGGCGAGAATCGGCTCCATGGGAGAGAAATATTCATTCGATGTAATGGCAGCCAGCCTGCACATGTTGCACCTCTTTTTTGTGATTACTGCTTTATTAAACTATATTAAATCCGACTTAACAGGTCAAAAAACGCCCTGAATCAGCCCAATGACTTCAAAAAACATCTTTTTATCTAAAACGGCAATCGGTTACCGTTTAAGTATATATTAATAAAATGATAATATATATTGTCAATAAAAATTTTTTTAGGGGGGTGCCGATCTCCTATTATGAAAAATTATTTGGTAGGCTATAATACTAATGAAAGTAATTTTTTTCGATAGGGGACTTGTTTTCTCTATAAAAAATGCCTTTAATGGGTAGCCTTTCTTTCCCTTTCCCGACGACTTCCAGCTGTGCTTTGACCTCGGTTAAAAACTTATGAAACTTCAAAAGGGCAAATGTCTTGACAATCTCCAGACCATATTTTATAATCTTGAACTCAACTTGGGGGTAGTTGTGTCAAAACCTTACACCTTTATCGATCTTTTTAATCTTCTTCCTAAATCAAATTGTAGAAAGTGCAATCTTCCCACCTGTATGGCTTTTTCACTGCATGTTTTTAAAGGTGAGAAACGGCTGAATGAGTGTCCCTATCTTGATGAAGATACAATCACCAAACTTGAAGGGAAAATTGATACAAATAAGACGTTTGATCAAAATCTAAGCAAGATCGTTGAGCAGTTTAAATCACAATTCTCCTCGATGGACTTAGAGTCTTCAGCCGAGAGATTGGGGGGAGAGTTTTCAAATGATAAACTGACAATAAAGGTTCTCGGCAAGAATTTCAGCATTGACAAGATGGGCAATATCTCAACAGACATACATATGCATCCCTGGGTGCTGTTCCCAATATTCAGCTATTTTATAAATTGCAAAGGGGTACCGGTTGTAGAAAACTGGGTTCCCTTCAGAGAACTAAAAGGCGGCAAAAAGTGGAACCCACTTTTTGAGCGGAGATGCCTTAAGCCACTTAAGAAAATAGCGGATGCCTATACGAATATTTTTGAAGATATGATCCATATTTTCAGTGGGAAACAGGTAGCGAGCCACTATAAATCCGATATTTCCCTTGTTTTATACCCTTTGCCGAAAGTTCCTATTCTGATTTCTTATTGGAAGCCAGAAGATGGACTTGAATCAGACATCGATATTTTCTTTGATTCAATCGTGGAAGAGAATCTTAACATAGAATCAATTTATGCCCTCTGCTCCGGTATTGTCATGATGTTTGAAAAGATTGTAGAGAGAATGAAAGGAGGGCATTGGAGAGAATAAAAAAAGGCGGCAGGTCTTGCAATAAATCAATAAATCAGGGACACATCCCCTATATGTATATGTGAAAGTATCGCTTAAAATAATAAAAAAGGGATAGGGTGTACTATATAGAGTCTGTTTATAAACTCTCATTGGTATAAAAGGCTGTGATTCTCGCGGAGCTTGTCTTTTAAGGTCTCAATCGGGGGGCAGGAATCCAGGGTTTCATACGAAAGTGGGAATCCAATTCCTTATGTCTGGATGCCCGACTAAGGACCCCCGACTACAAACTTCGAGGGCGGGCTTCGGGTATGACAAAAATAAAAAAAGGCAATTTGTAAACAGACGCTAACAAATGTCAAATATAAAGGGGAGGAAGTAGTCAAGCAGTGCTATTGCTAAAAGAAACTGTAAATTCTATAATACCGCTACCAAAGGTTATGAAGCTTGCAAGATTAATTCTAAATATAACTAAAGAGGGCTTTTTGTCTTATCCAAATGAAGGAAAC
>JBBIIV010000011.1:0-29917 GCA_037446295.1 Nitrospirota bacterium | reverse complement strand
CCCTTTGGGTGTTCGGAATAATTAGCAAAACCAATGCGTTTGTGTTGCTATCTCTACTTTTCAGAGACTGCTTAGCACTTGACATATCTAGGTCTTGATGCTGCCTATAATTTTATTGATATCCCAGATTCCTGCCTCACTCAGAAAATCCTCAATCCCTTTTATTATTTCTATAGTTGACAAAGGATTGATAAAATTAGCCGTTCCTACGGCGACAGCCTTTGCGCCGACAATCAAGAACTCAAGGGCATCCCTGAAATTCATTACCCCACCCATTCCTATAACAGGAATTTTCACAGCCTTGCAAACCTCCCATACCATCCTAACAGCCACAGGTTTTATTGCAGGTCCTGAAAGCCCACCAGTTATATTGGCAAGCATTGGTTTTCTTGTTTGGATGTCTATGCACATGCCAGTCAGCGTGTTGATAAGAGATACAGCGTCTGCTCCTGAATCCTCTACAACCTTTGCCATTAAGGATATATCGGCGACATTAGGAGATAGTTTCACAATCAGAGGGAGGGTCGTCACTTTTCTAACTTCAGACACAACATGTCTAAGAGTGGCGGGGTCTGTCCCGAAGATGCACCATCCCGCTTCTTTATTAGGGCAAGATACATTCATCTCAAGGGCATGAATCCCATCTATATTGCTTAAAATCTCTGCTGCCTTGACATATTCCAAAACGGAATCACCGAAAAAATTGACTATAACCACTGTATCAAACTGTCTCAAGTAGGGAAGTTTTTCATTGACAAATGCCTTTATGCCGATATTCTGCAAGCCAATGGCGTTGAGCATCCCGGAAGCCGTCTCGATTATTCGTGGAGGGGGATTGCCTTTTTTTGGCGTTATGGAAAGTCCTTTTACTACAATAGCGCCGAGCTTGTTTAAATCCAAAAATTCCGAATATTCCTCTCCATACCCGAATGTTCCTGAAGCTGTAATGACAGGGTTTTTAAGCACAAGCGAGGCTATCTCGACAGAAAGGGCTGGCTTTTGTGGTGGGATTATTCCCATACTGTATCCCTCAGATTAAAAACTGGACCTTCTTTGCAGACCCTTTTATAGGAAAATCCATCATTATCGCTTCTAACCTTTACCACACATCCCAGACAAGCCCCCGACCCGCAAGCCATCCGTTCTTCAACAGAACCGTAGCATTTTAAATCATAATCTTCGGCAATCAGGCGCATCGAGCCAAGCATATGCCGAGGACCACAGCAATATATGGGTAAGTTTCTATATAAAGGATTCGACTCTATAAAGTCTATTAAAAGTTCTGTTACAAGTCCTGAACGTCCTGCTGAGCCGTCATTTGTTGAGATGTAAGCCCCATTCGAAAGCGCTACAGCTTCATCAAGCAGCACAAGTTCGGATTTCCTCATTGCGCCATAGAAGAGAAAAGCCCTATTCTTAAACTGCCTCAATAATGCCATAAGAGATGCTATCCCTATTCCTCCAGCCACGGCGATGAATTCATTATCTGGAGAAGGGTAGCCATTGCCGAGGGGTCCTACCGAATAAATGATATCGCCTGCACGCAGTAAAGAGAGATAAAATGTCCCTTTGCCTCTAATCCTAAAAAGGAACTGGAGCATTTTTTCATCGAAGCCGTAAATACTGAAGGGTCTTTTAAGAAGAGGGTCTGTGCCATAGCCTGCTTGAAGCATGTAAAACTGACCTGCAGCGGGCTGAATATTTTCTGATAAAGGGGCTATCGTCAATAGTTGAAACGATTCATTTAGACGAATATTGCTTATAATTTCTGCTGGGAAATATTTAATCAAAGCTAATCTCTAATATCTCGTATTCGATGGTTCTTGCGGGGGCTTTGACTATTGCAGTGTCGCCAACCTTTTTGCCTATCAATGCCCTGCCGACAGGTGATGTGATGGATATCTTTTTTTGTTTAATATCAGCTTCCTCGGGCCCAACAAGAATAAATTCGTATTCCTCATCTGCATCAACATCAACAACCTTGACCTTTGCTCCAAATGCAACATGGTTGGGGTTTACTTTTTTTGTATCAATAACCTCCGCCATAGATATCTTCATTTGGAGTTCCTGAATACGCCCTTCAATAAAACTTTGCCTTTCTTTAGCTGCATGGTATTCTGCATTTTCAGACAAGTCCCCGTGAGCCCTCGCCTCGGCAATGGCCTTTATATTTTTGGGTCTCTCGATCTTCAGAAGTCTGTCGAGTTCATCCTTTAAACTTTGGAGCCCTTCGCTTGTCATCGGTATCCGCTGCATAAAATTCCTTTCTACATTATTGAATTTAGAAAATATTGTGTAAGCTAAGCGGTGCGAGATTTCAACTGCATCTGCTTAAGCGATTTGTTACAAGTTTTTAAAGGTCTTTAATTGTGCAATTTGCTGCTGTTTATTAAAATTAAAAATTTTATTAAACAGTTCTACTTCCCAAATCTGTTTGAAAAACATGGAAATACCCATTAAAATGATGTTTGATTTTAAGAATGCTGAATTGCTTTAGTCCAGATTTACCAAATACTATTTCTGCCTTCCTCAAATTATTTCTTTCTTCCTCATCATTGTGGCAAGGCAAAACAAAATTCAAAGTGTTGTCTTCAATTTCAGGATATTTCTTAGAATTTAAGATATTGCCTTCGGCTTTGACTTCTGTCATTATACGAAATCGCAATTTAACAGAGGCTTTATCAATATTACGAACCTTAGTGAAACTCTCTTGCTCAGAGAGAATTGCAAAAGCTTCTTTTTTACATCTTCATCAAATTTTGCGCCCCTATTTTTTAATTTTGCCTCTAAAACCTGTAAAAATGATTGACTGATTAAATCTTCAATACCAATAGTTTCAAAGAAACTACCATAGACAAGGCAAACCTTTATGTTTTCTTTTTACCTCCCTCTGACAAGATAATAGACATCTCTTATAGGCAAAGAATCAATATCATCGCCTGTTGATAACATTTGTTGCCTAATAATGCTGCTTTCTGAAGTAATAATCTTTGAAATTTCCTTGCTGCGGGAGGGAATCGTTGAATTGAATGAAGATACCGTATAAGAATCGCTGTCTTTCAGTTCAATCAGTTCTCCACCCGTAAAGATGCTTTTGTCTTTATTGAGACGAATTGCCATATCAGGGAATATCCCCTCATTTCTGCAAGAAAGTAGCCGTTCATCAAAAGGGAATCCATCAAGTTTTTTTGCTTTAAAGAAATAACTTTTTTTCTCAACAAGTGACCTAAAAAAGTGATATGTAGAATACATTATCCCCCCATACCAAGCATTGAAAGCTGTTTAATCTTATTGATTTTTATTTTTGTATCAACCATGCATCCCCAAATTTTTTCAATATCATCCGTATAAACATAGTCATTATAATATCTCTGAATATGGTCAGACTCTTTGATATTTGCCAATCTCTTTTCTATACATTTTATGTTTTCTTTATCTTTCTCTATACCTATAGAATTTCTTTCTAATTGCTCGGCAACAACCAGTGTAGTTCCTGTCCCTGCAAATGGGTCCAACACGGTATCATTCGGCATAGATGAGGACAAAATTATCCTTAGAAGTAATTGTATAGGTGATTGCTGCTTATGAAACCGCTCACCATTAGGTTTACGAATAGCCTCATCACCGGCAAAATAGCCAGCTGTAAGCTCTCTAATATCATCCCAAACATCTGTTACATACATACCGTTTTCTCGCTCAAATTTATAACTTGGAGGCAATGGCGGATTAATACGCAATCTATTAAAAACTCTCGGCTTTCTACCCTTTATTGCATAAGCGATTATTTGATAGTGTTTCCCAAACTTATTGCTACACGGCACTGCTGAGGTTTTTTTCTTCCAGATTATTAAATTTTGTAATTTCCATCCTGATTTTCTAAGGCAACTTAAAATATGCTCTGTATTCTTTTCCCTTTGCATAAAATAAATTGCTCCGCCTTGAGAAGTTGAGTTATAAATTTTAGAGCATATTTCTTGCATCCATTGCCAGTAAATCTCATCGGGCAGATTATCATTATGTTCAGCATATTCTTTGCCCTGATTAAATGGCGGGTCAAGGAATGTCAAATCAATAGTTGCTGTTAAGTTCTCTAATTCTTTTGTGCAATCTCCTTGAATTAGTTTGTAAGCCATGAATTATTCCTCTATTTTTTATTAATAGTTTGCAGGTTCTAATCAGAGTCTGTTTATAAACTCTCATTAGTATAAAAGGCTATCATTCCCGCGAAGCTTGTCCCTGCAGGCAGTAAGCAGGGAGCGGGAATCCAGGGTTTCCCACGAAAGTGGGAATCCAATTCCTTATGTCTGGATGCCCGACTAAGGACCCCCGACTACAAACTTCGAGGGCAGGCTTCGGGCATGACAATAATGAAAAACCTTAGTTTATAAACAGACTCTAATTAACAGATAAAAACTAAAAAAGCAAGGATCAGAAAAGGCGATTTCTGTTAACTTGGTTTTTAATAGCGTCATTTGCAGCTATTTTTATGTGTAACTCATTGTTTTAAAATAACACTTTTAAGGCATTTTTTCAAAATATAGACCTTTCAACCCTTAAGCAAGCCAGCTGAATGAAAACATATTAGTCCTCTTTTCCCTGCCTATTGTAGTAGCAGGACCGTGTCCTGAAAGAACCCTTGTATCATCCGGCAGTTTCATAAGCCTTCTGAACGAATCCCTTAACTTGTTTGCATCGCCACCCTGAAAGTCCGTTCTTCCGACAGAGCCTGCAAAAAGCGTATCGCCTGTAATCACCAGTCCATCAGTATAAAGGCATATTCCGCCAGGGCTGTGTCCCGGGGTGTGAAAAACCTCAAAAGACAAATCCCCGAATTTTATGAAATCACCTTCTTTGACCTTGATATCCGGCTCTGGCAGATCATCTATATCAAAACCCCAGTAGCCAGCCATATTCTTTGCAGCATGATATGTTTCAATCTCATCCTTGTGAATGACGACCTTAGCGCTTGTCTCTTGTTTTATATCGCCTACACAGCCAATATGATCAAAATGCCCATGCGTGCAGACAATATAAACTACCTCAAACCCTTTCTCTTTCACGCTGTCCAAAATTCTATCAGGCTCGTCTCCAGGGTCAATGACGATGCACTTTCTTGATGCTTCATCTGCAACGATAAAACAATTTCCTTCAAGCGGGCCAACTGCCAGACATTTAATATACATACCCCCCCCTAATTTTCGCTCTTTTTTCTTAACTTCTCAATAATATAATTCATTTCATGGCTTTTCAACACATACGATAAAAATAAATATATAACGATACATATTATAATAGTTATGCCTAAATAGATTAACTTTATCATAAACCTATCGCTTGTCGCCCATAAATCCCCCTGAATAATAAACCATCCGGTAACTCCCATGAAGAAAGAGGCGATTAATATTTTGAAGAAAGAGTTTATTATTCTTCTGGCGCCAATACCAGCAAGCTTTCTTCTCAGAAAATAAAAAAGCAGTATAAAATTGCTTATTGATGCAATGGTATTTGCAAAAGCCAAACCGTTATGGTGCATCGGACCCATGAGCAGCACGCTGAAGACAATGTTTACTGCCACTGAAAACACCGCAATCTTGACAGGGGTCTTTGTATCCTGCATGGAGTAGAAGGTTGACGCCAAAACCCTGACGCCAACGATTGCCCATATCCCAAAAGAATAAAACATCAAGGCTTCAGATGTGTTAATAGTAGCCAGATATGTAAATTCACCCCTCTGAAAAAGGGTATTAACAATAGGTTCCCTCAATGCTATAAGTCCTGCCATTGCCGGAACTGTGATGAAAAACAGGAGCCTAAGCGCGAATGAAAAATCGTCCTTCAAAGCGGCGATGTCCATCCTTGCAGAGTGTTCTGAAAGCGCGGGAAGCACAGCCATTCCCATAGCAACGCCGAAAAGTCCTATGGGAAATTGTATAAGTCTCATAGAATAATATAGATATGTGATACTGCCCTCCGCAAGCAAAGAAGCAAGCATTGTGCTCACAAATATGTTTATTTGGACCACTGCGAGTCCTGTTATAGTAGGAATTATGAGGATGCCGATTCTTTTTAGTCCCGGATGCCATAGCCTGCCGCCATTTCCAGCATCAGATACCCTGAATAAAAAATAACCTTTTTTAAAAAAGGAGGGAAGTTGAAACAAGAACTGGCACAGCCCGCCTATTGTTACGCCGACTGCAACTGCCACAATCGGATTAACAAATTGAGCAGACAGAAAAAAAACAGATAAAATGATAGAGATATTAAGAAGAACCGGTGCCAGAGCAGGGATAAAAAAGACCCCCCTCGTATTCAGCGCCCCCATCGCAGCGGAAGCAAGGCTTATAAATAAAAGAAAAGGAAACATGATGCGGGTCAGCAATACGGTTTGTGCGAATTTATCAGGATCGGAAACAAAGCCCGGCGCTATAACAGCGACAATCTCGGGAGCGAATACAGCGCCAGCAATGCAGAGCGCTCCCACTACAGCAAGAAGGAACAGGAAGGTTGCCCTTACAAGCCTGTTTGCATCGTCCCTACCCTTTTTAGTCTGGCTTTCCGCAAGCACAGGAATAAATGCTGAAGACATAGAGCCTTCGGCGACTAATTCTCTGAGCAAATTTGGAATCCTAAACGCTACAAAAAAAACATCAGATGTGCCTGTGGCGCCGAAATACTTTGCGAGCACCATATCTTTTACATATCCGAATATGCGGCTGATGAGGGTTGCAAAGGACATTGCCCCAGCAGCCCTTGCTATTTTCCCTTTTGAAGTCAATATCACCTCTTAAGGTTTTTTCAATTACTGCTCAACATATTATCAAAAGAACAGGTCAATTGTCATTAGGATAATATAGGGGCACTTCCCATATTTATATGTTTACTGCCATAGGAAAAAAGACATGTAATGGGAAGAGTCCCTATATTGTTCGGCACTCTATCTTTGTTGCAAGTAAATTCATTTTTTTATCATTGTGTGATAATATTAAATTATAAATAACTAAATTGAACGATTCTTTTTCTACCATTCCGGCTCTTGTTTTAGCTTGCTGAGGATCAATCCAAAGCCTTTTTTTAAGAAGGATTCCCAACAATCGGGTATGACAGAAGTAGTGACAATAACCACAGGGAATTGCTAGTTAGAAAATGAAGACAAATAAAACCCTCAAATCTCCACAAAAAAAAGGCAAATGTCCCTTAAAGATTGAAGCTTGCTCTCATGTCCAGTCTCTTAAAGCGCTGCAGGAGCTGTATTTCTCCACACTCAGCGCTATTCCCCATGCAGTTATTGGATTAAAAAACCGCACAATATTCTTTGCAAATGAGGCTGTAGAAAAGATTTTTGGCTGGAAACCCGATGAAATAGTGGGGAAGAAAACACGGATATTTTACCGCAATGACGAAGACTATGAGGAAATCGCCAAACGTTTTTATCCTCGTCTTGAGAAGCAGAGAACTCATATTGAGAATTTTCCTTGCGTAACCAATGACGGTCGGGAAATTCTCTGTAGGGTAAGCGCTGCCGTTATCGGAAATGTGCTGACAGATAAGCGCATTGTTATTATGTATGAAGATATCACAAACTATAAAAAGATTGAAGAAAATCTAAAAAATAGCGAACAGAAATATCGTGAACTTGTAGAGAATGCCAACAGTATTATCCTACGGTGGAATTCAAAAGGTGAAATCTCTTTCATTAACGAATTTGGTCTTGCTTTCTTCGGATATTCAGAGCAAGAAATCATCGGCAGGCATGTAGTAGGCACAATTGTTCCAGAAACAGAGACAACAGGGCGTGATTTATCGTCTTTGATGGAGAAGATTTGCCTGGACACTAAGGCATTTGAACATAATATAAACGAGAACATAAGAAAGGATGGCAGTCGTGTATGGATTGCGTGGACTAATAAGGTTGTATTTGATGAAAACCGAAAGATAAGCGAGATTTTAAGTGTTGGAACGGATATTACAGCCATCAAAACAGCCGAAGAAGAATTAAGGACCTACAGAGAGCACCTTGAAGAGTTGGTCAAAGAACGCACTCAACAGCTTGAGAAAGCCAAATCAGACCTTGAACATTCAAACATTAAATTGCAAGAACTCGACCGCTTAAAATCAATGTTTATCGCTTCCATGTCTCATGAACTCAGAACGCCGTTAAACTCTATAATCGGATTCATCGGCATGACTTTGAAGGGGTTATCGGGCGAACTTAATGAGGAGCAGAGGGATAACCTCTCAAGAGCATATCGTTCAGCCCAACATCTTCTTGCCTTGATTACCGATATTATCGATATTTCTAAGATTGAAGCAGGCAGGCTCGACTCATTTCCTGAAATAGTCTCACTAAAAGAAATTGTTGATAGCTCAATAACCGCCATACGGCCGCAGTTGAACGAAAAGCGTTTAACTCTTACAGTTGACATGCCCGCCGATATAAAGCTAAATATAGATAAAAAGAGATTATTGCAGTGCCTGATAAATCTCTTGAGCAATAGTATAAAATATACTGAAAAAGGAGGCATTACTGTCACAATCCAGAAAGCCAACTCTGATATTGACATTGTCGTTAATGATACAGGTATAGGGATAGATGAAAAAGATATTGCAAGGGTTTTTCAACCATTTGAGAGGCTCGATTCACATTTACAAATAAAAGCTGGGGGAACTGGTTTGGGATTGTATCTCACCAAGAAAATTGCCACCGAGGTTCTAAAGGGCAATATCTCTGTTCAAAGTGCCAAAGGATATGGGAGCACATTTTCTTTAAGAATTCCTGTAGATTTGAATTTATCCATCAAAGATAATTAGTATTTGTTTATAAACTCTATGAAATTGTTTCTGTCATTTCCAGCGGAGTGAGAAATCTTTGAGTTTTTAAGATTCCTCACTTCGGTCGGAATGACAAGCAGCCAAGGGTTCGAAATAGCAGAAAAATCAGCATTTATAAATAGACACTAAATAACTCTAATGTAAGGAAAATAACCTATGAAAACAGCGTTGATTATAGAGGATAATCCAGACAACATGGTTTTAATTACGAGATTCTTGGAGAAGTTCGGCTACCAAACTCTTAAGGCTACAACAGGTATGGAAGGATTCGAGATGGCTCTCAAAAAAAAGCCTGATTTCATAATTCTCGATATACAATTGCCGGATATTGAAGGAACAGAGGTTCTCAGGAAAATCCGTGACTCTGAGATTGGCAACAGCATCCCTATAATTGCTGTAACATCTTATGCTATGTCCGGGGACAGACAAAGGCTTTTATCTGCCGGCTGCAACGGTTATATAGAAAAACCCATCGACCCGGAACAAATTATAGCACAAATCAGACAATTGATAGGCGAAACATCATGAAAATATTAGTAGTAGATGATGATATTGACTCGAGGGTTTTCCTTGAGCGCGCGCTTCTGCAGCAGGGATATATTACTGAAATCGCTTCCAACGGAGTTGTGGCACTGGAAAAAATCAAACTATCACCTCCTGATATGATTATATCGGATATCCTAATGCCGGAGATGGATGGTTTTGAGCTTTGCAGAAGGGTAAAGACCGATGAAAATCTCCGCCATATCCCCCTTGTTTTTTATACAGCTACATATGTTGACGAAAAAGATGAAAAGCTCGCAATGTCGCTGGGTGCATCAAGGTTTCTCATAAAGCCCATGGAACTGGATGATTTGCTAATAACCATTAAAGATGTAATCCAAAAGCATCTTGCTCATGAACTCCAGGTGCCGGAACAGCCTTTAAAGGATCTGGCTGAACTGGATAGGATGCAGTTTGAAGCCACTAAACGGAAATTAGACAAAAAGATGCGCGAACTTGAGAAAGAGCATCATGCGCTCCAACAGGCGCAGTTGGAATGGGAAAATATTTTTCAGGCAATAGGCAATCCCACTATAATATTGGATTCCCAACACAATATCTTGTCAGCCAACAGAGCTGCCGTGCAAGCCGTAAGTGCAAGTTTAGAAAAAGATTTGATCGGCAGGAAATGCTATGAGATTTTTCATAATGCTTCCAATCCGCCTGAAAGCTGTCCACTCGTAAAATTGCTGACTACTGAAAAGCTTGAAGAAGCTGAAATGGAGGTGGAAACCTTAGGGAGGATATACCATGTCTCATGCAACCCTGTTTTTGATATTTTGAATGAAGAAAGGAATATCAAAAAAATAATTCATATTGCCACTGATATCACAGATATCAAACGGGCTGAAGATGCGTTGAGGATGAATCAAGCTCTATTATTTCATGCAATGAAAATAACCTCTCTTGGTTACTGGGAATATGATGTGGCTACGGATATGTTTAAATTCAATGATAATTTTTATGCAATTTTCCGCACTACAGCAGATCAGGTTGGCGGATATTTAATGTCGTCCGCCGATTGCGCCAATAGATTCATTCATCCTGAAGATAAGGACATCTTTACTGCAGAAATTCATAGCGCTATTGAAACTGACGATCCCAACTTTAACCGACAAATCGAACACCGTATTTTTTTTGCCGATGGTGAGGTTGGCTATATCGCGGTGAATTACTTTATCGTTAAAGACGAAAAGGGAAAAACAATTAAAACATATGGCATTAATCAAGACATAACTGAGCGCAAGCGGGCGGAAAAAGCTTTACAGGAGAGCGAAGAATCTTACCGAAGATTATTCCAGGACCACGCTGCAGTTAAACTTCTCATTGACCCTGATACAGGCAATATTGTGGATGCCAATAAGTCTGCAGTCAATTTTTATGGCTGGAGTGAAGCAGAACTTAAGAAGATGAAGATAGAGGATATAAACACCCTTCCACCTCAACAGGTTAAGGCTGAAATGGAGAAGGCAAGGACACTTAAAAGAACCTATTTTGATTTTTCTCATCGCCTCAAAGATGGTTCTATCAAAAATGTAAGAGTCTTCAGCAGCGGGATTAATTTAAAGGGAAAGGATTATATTCACTCAATCGTTCACGATGTAACAAAAGAAAAAGAACTCGAAGCCCAACTGTTTCAGTCCCAAAAGCTTGAGTCTATCGGCAACCTTGCCAGCGGCATAGCCCATGACTTCAATAATATGCTGAATATCATACTTGGTTATAGCGAGCTTTTACTAAATAAACTCCATCAAGGCGACCTTTTGCGGGAAAATGTCAAGCAAATAGTTGAAGCTGCAAACCGCTCAATGTCATTAACCCAACAGCTTTTAGCTTTTAGCAGAAAGCAGATACTTCGGCCTAAAATCCTGAATATAAATGAAACCCTGAAATCAATCCAAAATATGCTTCAACGACTAATTGGCGAAAATATTGAATTAGTGATGTCTTTAGATGAAGACATACACAATGTGGAGGTTGACCCTGTGCAGATTGATCAGGTCATAATTAATTTGGCAACAAATGCACGTGATGCAATGCCTTTTGGCGGTAAACTTATCTTAGAGACAGCAAATGTTCTTTTGGATGAACAATATATACAAAACCACCCCGAAGTCACTTCAGGCGAATACGTTATGATTGCCGTTACAGACACCGGCTATGGAATGGATAAAGAAACTTTATCCAGGATTTTTGAACCATTTTTCACAACTAAGGGGAAGGGCACGGGACTGGGGCTTGCAACCATATATGGAATTGTAAAACAATCAGGCGGGCATATCTGGGTCTATTCTGAACAAGGTAAAGGAACGACATTCAAGATATACCTACCTGCAGTCTTTATTGAATCCCAAGTTCAACCTCAAGAAAAACAAATCGATAGGATTGAATTAAAAGGCAGAGGAGGGCATATTCTGGTGGTGGAGGATGAACCGGCGCTGCGAGGGCTTTTTGAAGCGATGCTTACCAATCTCGGATATAGGACAACCCTTGCGGCAAATGGAGAAGAAGCGGTGCTTTTAGTGGAAGAAAAGGGACTGAAACCGGACCTTATTATTACAGATGTGATCATGCCTATCATGAGCGGGGCTATGCTGGTGGAGCGTTTAAAAAAGACTCACCCTCATATCAAGGTGCTTTATATGTCGGGTTATACTGATGACGCCATCGTTCATCATGGCGTGCTTGATAAAGGCATCCCTTTCATTCAGAAGCCTTTCACTATAAATGACCTTGCCTCAAAGATAGAAAAATTACTGGGAACTCAACCATCACAGTAAAGAATAATCATATGATTGTTATTTGGTAAACAGTTCTAATGCGAAGTTCCGCTCAATCAAAATATATAACCCATTAACATTACTGACTATTGAGCAAATATTAAGTTCTCTCTACCGGCACAATTTTAATAATTTAGAAGGCTTTCTTTTGCAGAGGTTCACTAACTATAAAGGATATATTAATTTTCTGAAATTTTTTTTTGCTTTTATGTATAATTGCTGTATAATCCTATTAAGTGGTTGCATTGTCTGTAGGAGATGCTTCGGCAATATTGAGGTGAATTTATGGAACTTATAGAAATCCTTACAAAAGCTGTGCAAGCAAAGGCTTCGGATATTCACATTGTAGTTAAAAGGCCCCCTATGATCAGGGTTAATGGACGGATCAGGCCATTGCCTGATTATCCAATTTTAACATCTGATGACACCAAATCACTTATTTATAGTATGTTATATCAGGATCAGATCGCAAGATTTGAGGAGAGGCTTGAACTTGATATTTCATATTTTATTCCGGGATTGAGCAGGTTCAGGGTAAATGTTTTATCTCAGAAAGAGGGCATCGAAGCTGCATTGAGGTTAATACCGAGCAAGATACCATCTCCTGTAGAGATAAGGCTATCTGATGTTATCATCTCCCTCGCCAAGCTTCCAAGAGGGTTGATTTTAGTTACAGGACCAACTGGAACAGGAAAGACCACCACCCTTGCTACTTTACTTAATATCATCAATATGGAAAGGCATGAACACATACTTACAATCGAAGAGCCTATAGAATATGTCTATGAACATAAAAAATGCATAGTAAGACAGAGAGAGGTTGGGATGAATACCCATTCCTTCAGCGAGGCTTTAAAACATGCCCTCAGACAAGACCCTGATGTCATCCTTGTCGGCGAGATGAGGGATCTTGAGACGATATCTCTCGCCCTGACAGCGGCAGAAACTGGACATTTAGTTTTTTCAACCTTGCATACACAGGATGCACCTCAAACAATTGACAGGATTATAGATGTTTTTCCGCCTCATCAGCAGCTTCAGGTGCGTACTCAGCTTGCAGCAACTTTAAAAGGGGTCATATCCCAGCAACTCGTCCCGCGAGCTGATGGGAGAGGCAGGGTGGCAGCCAGAGAGGTAATGATTGTAACGCCAGCCATATCAAATCTTATTAGAGAAGGTAAAATACACATGATTTACAGTTCGATAGAGACAGGAGCGAGATATGGCATGCATACTCTGGAGGCGTCTCTTGCAGAACTTGTCAAGGAAAGATTAATAACCGTTGATGACGCCTTTGCAAAGGCAAATAACCCGGATTTATTAAGGCTTAAAATGTCCGCATCAGGCATAAAAACTTCTGCAGCGATTTAGAGGGCAAACTATATGAAAATTGATTTATATTTAAAAGAAGTAATAGAAAAAAATGGCTCTGATCTTCACTTTAAGGTTGGCAAACCTCCGCTCATTAGAATTAATGGCGAACTAATACCGATTTCGCAACCTCCAATAACAAAAAAAGAAATGGAAGATATACTGCTTTCGCTGCTTACAGATATACAGTTAAATAAGCTCGAAAAGGAGCGTGATGTCGATTTCTCTTATTTAATTGAAGGGGTCGCCAGATTCAGAGGCAATATCTTTCATCAAATGGGGCATTTAGGCGCTGTCTTTCGTTATATTCCCTTCCATATAAAGACTGTAGATGATTTGGGACTGCCTGAGGTTTTGAAAGATATCGCATTACAACAACAGGGGTTGGTATTGATTACAGGACCTACTGGGTGCGGAAAATCCACTACCCTTGCAGCGATTATACAATACATAAATGAGAGATTAAACAAACATATCATTACAATCGAAGATCCTATTGAGTTTATATATCAAGATATAAAATGCACTATTAATCAGCGGGAGATCGGAAGCGATGCGCGAACTTTTACCGAGGCTGTCAAAAAAGCAATGAGGCAAGACCCCGATATAATACTGATAGGCGAGATGAGGGATAATGAGACCATAAATATGGCGTTGAGGGCGTCTGAGACAGGACATCTGGTTTTTAGCACTCTTCATACAACATATGCAAAACAGTCAATAAATAGAATAATAGATGCCTTTCCTCTTGAAGACCAGCAGTATATCAGGGTCAGGACATCTATGACGCTTAGAGCGGTAATCGCTCAGAAGCTGGTTGTAAAGGCTGATGGTTCAGGGAGAACAGCTGCTATGGAGATAATGCTTAACACCCCGACCATTAAGAAAATGATAGCTGAAGACAGGTTAGATGAGATAGATAAAATTATAGTTGAGTCTAAGAAACTCTATAAAATGCAGTCTCTTAATCAGCATCTTTTCGATTATATTAAAAACGGCATAATAACAAGAGAAGAAGCCCTTGCCTCAAGCATAAACCCGAATGACCTCAAGATAATGTTTAGCACGATTCTTGGCGGATTTGATAGGGAAACAGAACCAGAAAAAGCACCACCTGAACGCATTACTCCTCCTTGGCTAAAGAGTTCTTAGAACTATAACCACAGAATTGTCATTAGCGTTTTAAGGAGTGTTTTTCTTTGGCGCTGCTGTTAGTTTGTTCAATTTTGCGCAGTGCCCTTATGTTTTTGCTTCATTATCCCAAAAAATGCATTTCGTTTCAAAAAAGCAGGGATAGATGCCCAAAAACCCTTTGTTATGAAACACCTCAGGCACGCAATACCGATAAAATGAAAGTGTCAGAGTGTCATTTGATACTTTGATACTATAATTTGAGGGTATTTATGCCTGCTAAACAAAATTTGAATTGCAGTCTCCGGGTTATTTTCATTCACAGTGGTTATTGGATTATTTGCCTACTATTTTATCCTGATTCTATAATTCGGTTCCGCATATAGAACCTCTGGCAGTCTACTGAATTCCTCAACTGCATCTTTTACATCATGCCCCTCGCGGAGCTTAATGTGGTATATCTTTACCCCTTCGATAAACTTGACTATAACCGCACCTTGAGACGATATTATTAGCCTTGCGGTTTCCTCATCTATGCTTTCCTTGAATTTAACGAGGAGTTCATTTTCTGCAAACCTGTTTTCAGCCATACCAAACTCCTTTTGTTTCTGAGAGGTTATAGATGCGATAACTTCGGGTTCTTTGACTATATGCGGGGTAAGAAATACGAGCAAGTTGGTCTTCTTCTTTGATACTGACTCGTTCCTGAATGCCAATCCGATAAGAGGTATATCTCCCAATATCGGCATCTTATTAAGGCTGGTCTCTTCTTTTTCTTGCATTAGACCGCCTATAACAACGGTCTGTCCATCCTTTGCAAATACGGTTGTTTTGGTTGAGCGTTTAGTTGTCGTTGGTCCAATATTAATAAGCACATTCTCTGTAACCTGTTTCAGGGATGAAATTTCCTGATATATGTCAAGTTTTACAAAATCTCCCTCGGTGATCTGGGGGGTAATCTTAAGGGTAATGCCCACATCCTTCCTCTCTATAGAGCTCAGGACGGTATTGGTTGTGGTCAAATCCCTTTCCCTTTTTGAGATAAAGGGCACATTTTCGCCTACGACTATTTCAGCCTCCTTGTTGTCAGATGTCAATATTTGCGGTATCGAGAGAACATTGACAGCATCCCTGAAATCATTGAGAGAGAATAGGGCAGCAAAACCAGGGATAGTGATATTTTGGGATATTATGTTGCCATTAGCATCGATTATAGTTATGGGGATATCCCTGATGAAATTGCCAAGTCCGCCGAGGGTAACGCCTTCAAGCCCTTGAATGATATTTTGAATAGAACCTGAGCTTATTGAACCGAAACCGCCTATTAAAATTGGCTCACCTTTGTGTCTGGCGGTCAGCCGCCATTTTATGCCAAGTTCACGCAACTTATCCATTGACGCCTCAACGATCATCGCCTCGACATAAACCTGACGGCGTTTTCTATCGAGCTGTTTGATGATTTGGGACAGATTTTCATAATCAGCAGGAGATGCTACTACAATAAGGGAATTGGTTGCCTTATCAGCGGTAATGGTAATAGCCCCGACCGCTTCAAACGGTATCGCTGCAGGAGCGCCCGCTACTTGCTGACGCTGAGGTTGAGAGCCTTTTAGAATGCCGTCGAGCACTTTCTCTAATTCGGCTGCATTTGCATTCTCAAGAAAATATATATTTATCCTACCCTGGGCATCAGGGGCTTTTATATCAAGAAGAGATATGAGGGATTTCATAGATTGCCTTGAACCGCGGTCGCCAAACAGGACTACCGCATTTAATCTCTGGTCAGCGACAGCGCGAGGCTCTTCAATACTGAGATGTGGAACCGCAGGGCGGGTTTTCCGCAGCCCCTCATTTAACAGTTTTGCAACGGCATCCGCTGAGGAGTGCTTGAGTAATATAAGTTCGGGACTATCTTTAGCTACTGGTTGGTCTATGATATCTAATATGGAGATAATCTTTTCGATATTAAGTCCTGAATCTAAGACAAGAATGAGGTTCCCAGGTCCGAAAGAAGATGCATGACCATCTTTGGATATCAGGGGTTGGATAAATTTAAGGGCGTCTTCGGAGGAGATGTTGGAAAGGGATATGAGACGAGCTATAAAGCTCTCATTAACCGGTTGCCTCTCTTTGGCAATTCCCACGCTTCTTTGCCTCACCTCGGATGAAGGGACAATCTTATATGCTTCAACTCCAGAAGGTATAAGTGTAAAGCCCTTTAGTTCTAAAACAGAAGTAAAAAGATTAAAAGCCTCTTCGATGCTCAGTTTAGAAGGAGTTATTATTGTAACCTTCCCCTTCACCCGCTCATCATAGATGAAGTTCTTTTTTGTTATTTCACTGATGAATTTGGTAATCGCGGGCAGCTCTACATCGACAAAATTAAATGTTACCTTTTGGTCTGAGGAGTATGCGGTTTTATTAGTTTGCTGTGCCAGTGCGCCGTTAAAAGCAAAGGGAACTAAAAACCATGAAAAGGCAATCAGGCAGAAAATAATAATTTTTCTAAACATTCAAAATCCTCACTTTATAAGATAAGTCATTGTCATTCTACTTCCGCTTCTTATAACATCTAGTTGAATCCTGTCAAGCCCTCGCATAGCATAGAAGGCATGAAGTGCAGCCTCTGGATTAACGATATTATATTCATTGATTCTAAGCAGCACGTCCCCGTTTTGCAGTCCGAGTTTTTGATACAAGCCGTTACTTTTAACCTCTCTCAATATAAACCCCTCCTGCTTGCCTTCAACAATGTTGGGCATAAGCCTCGCGTCCGTCATCAGCTCATTGGGATTATCTATAGCATGCAATATCATTTTTTTATCAACAACATAGGTTCTGGCTGACATGCTCTTGATCAAACTTGGAGACTCAACACCCTTGCCTGTATTTGAAATTTCCTGTATATTCAGAATATCCTGAAGGGGTATCTCAAGCCTTCCTGAGCCAGTCTCAATAACAGCCATGTTTTTTTGGACTTCTCTGAGGATGCCATAATCAAAGACCTTTTTGCCAACCCTTACAGTTTCCTGCCGGTTATCTTTATCGGCAAATATAGCAAAACTATATTTGCTGCTGCCTGAAATAGTGCCTACCAACTTAATATTTTCCCTATCGCCGAGCTTCTCATTGGAAGATAAAAGAAGAGAGAGTTTTGCCTCTGTATAACCGAAAGGATTATTCCTTATCAAAATCTCATAATCTGAGAAATTCCTAACGGTCTGCTGTTTTTGAATATTCAAGAGCGGATCCTGGGTTTTAGTCTTACTGCTTTTATAAAAGAATGATAAGACATCTTTTGCAAAAAATAATATTGATGCCACTATCAAAATGCAAATCAAGACATTAGCTATAGTCAGAAGACAGGAGTGTTTTATCTTATGCAAAATATTTTTCATTATGAAACCCTTGTAATGATCCCATAAGCCTTTAAAACTATGTTAAATTAATTGTAATTATACATCATATATAATATCTCTTTGAAGTCTGTTCAAACGAGTGGATTTTTATGCATATGAAGCTTATTGAACTTATCTCTACCATTGCATTATTTAAAGAGCTCCCAGAGCCCCATCTTGTGGAGTTGAGCGAAATTCTCATCGATCAAACATTCGAGCGTTTACATACTATTTTTCAAGAAGGGGATAAAGCTGCAGGGTTTTATGCCGTTATATCCGGGCGCATCAAGATTTTCAAGCTTTCCCCAGATGGCAAGGAGCAGATAATACATATTTTCGGTCCCGGCAATATCTTCGGAGAGGTCCCGATGTTTGCCGGGGGGCATTTTCCTGCCAATGCGGAAACAATCCAAAAAAGCAGGGTATTCTTCTTCCCCAGAAGATCATTTATCGAGCTTATCAAAAAGGAGCCGTCTCTGGCTATGAATATGCTCGCAGAGCTTTCAAAAAAGTTGAGGCAGTTGACGCGCCTTATAGAGGAACTATCTTTGAAGGAGGTTCCAGGCAGGCTGGCAGCTTATTTATTGCTTCTGGGCGAAAAAAGCAGCAAACCCGATGCAATTGACCTCGATATAACCAAAACACAGCTTGCCGGCCTACTTGGGACGATACCCGAAACATTGTCAAGGATATTAGGCAGAATGATACATCAAGGGATTATAGAAGTCAACGGAAGGTCCGTAAAAATACTTGACCGCCAGGCGCTCACTGAGATGTCGGAGGGGGGTAGAAAGTTGTTTTAACCCGCCCTTAGTGCATCGACTATCTTCATCCTTGACGCCCTGAATGCCGGCAGAACGCCTCCCAGAAAGCCCATTAAGAGCGAAAATAAGACCGAGAGATAAATTATCTCCATGGTCATGTTAAAACTGAAAGCCAGCTCCGAGAATGTCTGAAAATTCATAGTCGAAACGGTAAAGAACTGAAGGAATGAAGCAATTATTAATCCCGAGCAGCCGCCTATAAAACTTATCAGGAGTGATTCCATCAAAAACGCCAGAAGGATGTCTTTTCTCTGGAATCCCAACGACCGCAATGTCCCTATCTCGCCGATACGGTTTGCAACGGCAGCATACATCGTGATCATAGCTCCAATCATAGCTCCAAGAGAGAATATTGCTGTAAGAGACATGCCTAAGATGCGAAGAAACCTTGCCATTGTTTCTGACTGCTCTGCATAGTATCTGACCTCTCGCTTGGCTTCAACTGTATGCCTCGGATCAGACTCTACGCTCGATTTAAGACTCTCAAATTCAGATGAATCTTTCAGCCTGAAGATTACCGAAGAAAAAACAGGCCTGCGGAAGGCTGACATCAATTGGTCAACATCTGCCCAAATCTCTGAACTAAAGCCTGTCTTGCCTGCGTCGAATATGCCTACTACCTTCCAATTTCTGAGTGCAAAGTCAAGTGTTTCTCCAATTCCAGCCCCTTTAAACCTCTGAGCAATGCTTATGCCTGCAAGAATCTCGGTGGTACCTGGCTTGGGTATCCTGCCCACAATTATCTTTATTTGAGGTCTTAATTCAAGGGATTTTTCTTCGATGCCTCTAATTACGACATTAGATGGCTTATCGCTGTCTCGCTTGAGCAGATTAATCAGGACAACGAGTTCCCTCGCATATAACTGCTTCCCATCAGCCGCTGTAGCGATCTCGGATCTTGCCCCGATGATTGAAGCCTGATGTCTCTCTACCCCGCTTTGCACCTCCGAGACAGCGCCCTTGCGGATTATCACAACATTGTCATAAGAGCCCGTATCAACCAGTGTCTGTCTAAGTCCCGCAGAGAGCATAAGAATAGAGGCAAAAACGAGGACAACGAGGGACATTCCTACCGCTGTAAGGGATGTTGTAAGACGACGTTTCAAGAGATTGCGAAGGCTGTAAAGAAAAAATATCCTCATTATCTTACCCTCATCAAGTTATCAGCTATCCGCACCCTGACCGCTCTCAAAGATGGGAATACAGCCGAAATGACGCCTATAAATATTGAGGCGGCTATATCTAGAGATATAGTCTCTCTTGTGATTACAAAAACGGGGAAATAGTTGCTCATCGCATTTGCGAAGGCATTAGCAGCTGGAAATGTGCAGGCTATGCCTATAATGCACCCGATAGTCGTAATGATTAATGACTCTGCAAATATCATCAGTGTAATATGCCCGCCGCCGAACCCAAGCGTCTTAAAGACAGCGAACTCTGGCAATCTCTCGCGCACAGACATTGTCATAGTATTAGCTGTAACAGCAAGGATAATGATTATGACGATGAGGGACACAACCTGAATCACGATAAGGATAGCCTCTGTCATATGAATAAAACTAAGCTGAAATGAGCGCTCTGTCTCTGTTAGTGTCTCCGCAATGGAATTTTTAAACATCTGATCAATCTTTTCAGATACTGAGACAGCAAGAGAAGGGTCTTTCACGCCAATCATATAAAATCCTGTCTGGTCAGCCCTATTAGGCAAGGACTTTTTCATTATTTCATTAAGGTACTCCCAGTGAAAGAAAAACTGTGATTCATCAGTGGTTTTATCCCTGCCCTCATAAATCCCTCTTAAGACAAATTCCCAATTCCCAGGGTATATTGTTCCTTTGAGTGTGATATTGTCTCCCACCTTCCAGCCGAATCGTTCAACAAGATTTTGCCCTGCAACAGCCCCTTTCCTATCCTTTAGAAAAACGATTTTATGTTCTTCAGAGATAATATATTCAGGGTATAATTGGAGATAACTTTTAGGTTCTACGGCAAAATTGGCAAAAAAATTCTTTTCATCAATATAAATGCCTCCGAACCAATTGCCGTAAGAAACTAAATCCACACCCTCAATCTGTCTAATTTTGTCTTTGTAGGCAATAGGCAGCGGAAATATCAGGGAAATAGAATTCCTCGTAATTAGGCGGCTCGCCGATGATGCCTCGACCCCGGCATACCATGCATCTACAACAGTCCTGAGAAAACCAAAAGCGACTATAGCAAGCGCTAAACCCGCGATTGTGAGGATAGAGCGAAGTTTTGAGCGAAAGGCGTTCTTAAATATCAGCCTTACAATCAGCATTCATCTGTCCTTTTTCGAGCTGTTTGATTATACGGGCTTTTTTTGCAGCACGCGGGTCATGAGTAACCATTATAATTGTCTTGCCGAGTTCGCTGTTTAATCGGGCCATTAGTTCAAGCGCGTCGTCAGCTGAGGCTCGGTCAAGGTCGCCTGTAGGTTCGTCCGCCACTAAAATAGTCGGGTCGGGAACAAAAGCCCTTGCTATTGCCACACGCTGCTGCTGCCCCCCTGATAGTTGACCGGGGTAATGATACATTCTATCTTCAAGGTTTACTATCTTAAGTGCAAAAGCTACATGCTCACGTCTTTCTTTTTTCGAGAGCCTGGTTAAAAGAAGGGGTAATTCAACATTCTCAAAGGCGGTAAGGACGGGTATTAGATTATAAAACTGGAAGATAAATCCAACATTAGCTGCCCTCCAATGAGCAAGTTCTGTTTCTGAAAGAGTTGTAATATCAATGCCTTCTATCGTTATCGAACCTTTATCGGGCCTGTCAATGCCTGCAATGAGGTTTAAAAGGGTGCTCTTACCTGAACCCGAAGGTCCCATGAGGGCGAGGAATTCGCTTTCAGGGATATCGAATGAGATGTTTTCTAAAACGGGAATGATTAAGCTTCCCCTGCGGTATGATTTGCAGACATCCTTGATTTCTATTAAAGGCTTCTTGTTTAGCATCACTTTTCAGCAATTTTAACTCTGACGCCATTTTTTAATTTATTAAGAGGCTTAAGGACAATTTTATCTCCTGTTTTAATTCCATCTGTTACCTCAACCATATCTCTTATAGTGACTCCAGTGATTATTTGAGTTTCGAGAGCCCTCCTGTCTTTGATGAGAAAGACATACTTTTTCCCGTTTCGTTCAATAATTGCAGATGAATTAATAACTGTCAGAAGTTTTTTCTCCTGAGCGCCGACTTCCCTCTCAAGAAATGCAACCTTGGCGCTCATTTCCGGCAATATCCTTTCATCCTTGTCTATGAATCCCACTTTGACGAGAATAGAAGCCTTGCTCCTGTCGGCGGTCGGCACTATCATATGGACGGCTCCACTGAAGCGTGAGTCAGGCAAGGCGTCAAGAAGAATCTCGCATGGCTGACCAATCTTTATCAGCCGCAGATTTGATTCGGAGACATCCACCTCTGCTTGGAGGGATTTCATATCCGCCATAGTTACTAAAGCAGCCTTTGCGTTAGCTGCAGCCCCTATTGGTGTTACAATGTCGCCTACATCAGCGTTTTTTGTAAGAACCACGCCATCAAAAGGAGCTCTTATAAATGTATATTCAACATTTAATCGCGCCAATTCAATAGCAGCCTTTGCTGCGCTGACGGATGCATCTGCCGATTCTTTTAAGGCAATTGACCTCCTGTAGCGGGCTTCTGCAGAATCATATTCAGCCTGAGATATGAATCCATGCCTAAGTAATTCCTGATTCCTTTTGTATGTTATAGTTGCATCGTTCAGTTCAACTTGAGCCTGCTCAAGGTTAAACCTTGCAGTGCTCAGATTAGCTTGCGCCTGTTTTTCAAGCGCGATGACATCTTCGTTCTCAAGCCTGCCGATTATCTGTCCTTTTTTCACGGAGCTGCCTTCCTCCACTGTCAAAGACACAAGCCTGCCAGTAACCTTAGAGGCAACCGCAGCCTTACGCTGAGCCACGACATATCCGCTCGCATTTAAAAGTGTGAACGACTGGGATGGATATATTTGAGAGACTGTGATCGCCTCGACATTAATTGAAGGGGCAAAAACCCCGCTCAGGTATAAGACTACTGCAATGGCAAAAATAAAAGCACCTGCTAAGGCGTAAAAAAGCTTTTTTCTGCCTCCTTGATAACCTGCCGATTTTTTCCTTTCTATCTTTAACCCTGATATATCCTCATTTGCCATTTGCTATCTCCTTTTGGAATTAAAACATCATTTTATTTTAAATCTAACAAGATAAAATAAGAAATGGTTTATTTGAAAAAGTTAAATATCAAGACCTACCGTTTAAAAAAATAAACCCAATCATGTTAAAATACACAGTAATTGCCGAAGTGGCGGAATTGGCAGACGCGCCAGGTTCAGGGTCTGGTAGCTGCAAGGCTGTGCGGGTTCGACTCCCGCCTTCGGCATTGTAATCACGACAATCTTACACACCCCTTAAGGACTTGTTCTTGAACCTTTTAGACTTAGATAGAAATCTCTTCCTCTATATTAATAACAACACCGTTAATGCTTTTTTTGATTTCCTTATGCCTCTCATTACTCAAAAAAGCTATTTTTTCCTATTTCCATTTTTTATTTATCTTTTTCTATCGGATTATAAGAGGTTGGATTCAAAAAAAGCCTTTTTTCTGCAAAATAGTTTTTATGCCATTTTAATAGCCTTTTGTTCCTTTATTCTTACCGACTGGCTTACGAATGAACTGAAGCAATTAATCGCAAGAACACGGCCATGCAATGAACTGGAGGAAGCAAGGCTGCTTGCTGGATGCACTAAGTCTTTTTCGATGCCATCAAACCATGCATCAAATGCCTTTGCAATCTTTGTAAGCCTCTATTACTTTACCAGAAATATTGTATCTAATTGGGCTTTTTTTTATTTGGGGGGGCTCGCCTTTCTTGTTGCATTTTCAAGAATTTATGTCGGCGTTCATTATCCTGGGGATGTAATTGCCGGGGCGCTTTTCGGTGCTGCTATCTCATTGTTTGTAATATCAGTGGCGAGATTGACGATACTGAATAAAAGATTAGATACTTGGAAGGCTTTCTTTATTTTCGCGCTAATCGCGGTCATTATTTTCCGAATTTACTATATCTCAAGCGGTTCTCTGGATTTAAGCCCCGATGAAGCGCACTATTGGGAATGGTCGCGGCGGCTTGATCTGAGTTATTACTCTAAAGGTCCTTTGATTGCATATTTAATACATGCAGGAACCTCTGTTTTAGGAGACAATGTTTTCGGTATAAGGGGAATGGCAGTTCTGTTTTCAGTTTTAAGCAGTGTGGTTCTCTATAAACTAATCAAAGATTTATATGACAATATCCCAGCGGCTGTATTCGGCTCGCTGCTCTTTCAGATTATTCCCCTTTATGCGCCTTTTGGCATCATCTTTTCAATAGACTCACCATTTATTTTTTTCTGGATATTATCCCTTTATGCTTTCTGGTTAGCTGTAAATAACTCAACCCAGTTTACGGTCTTGAATTATTCAAACAAAGACACACCTGCCTTTTCTTTATCAGGATATAAAACTTGGGTGATTGTAGGTATAACTGCAGGGCTTGGTCTTCTTGCAAAATATACAATGGCTTTTTTCTTTCTGTGCGGCTTTCTTTTCCTTCTATTCTCCGATAAAAGATGGCTGCTTTGGACAGCAAAACCTTATTTGGCGCTGTTGACAGCCATTCTTATATTTAGCCCTGTCATTATATGGAATATCCAGAATGATTGGGTAACGCTTAAACACACGGCAGGGCATGTTGGATTTGCGGATGGATTCAGGATATCTATTGAAACCTTTGGCGAATTTTTGTTATCCCAAGTCGGAGTGATAACCCCCGTCATTTTTTTTCTAATGATGTATCGCCTTTTCATTCAGTTTAACTTCGATTTGAAAGGCAGATTTCTTTTTTTCTTTTGCATCCCGGTTGCCGCTTTCTTTTTATTAAAAAGCCTTCAGGGAAAGGTTCAAGCAAACTGGGCTATGCACGGCTATATCACTGCCCTGATAGCCTTTTCCGGGTATTATTTAAATTCGGGCTTAAAAAGGTCTAAATTAGTGGTCATTCTGACGATAGTCGGGATTATCATCGCTCTTACTGTAACGGTTATCAGCCATTATCCTTCAGTGATAAACCTGCCGCCTAAATCTGATCCGAGTTCGCGATTGAGGGGATGGAGAGGTCTTGGAACAGAGGTAAGCAATATCCATTCGTCCATATTAAAAGAAGGCGAAGTAATTATTTTTTCAGATAGTTATCAGGTATCCAGTCAGCTTGCTTTTTATGTGCAGGGGAAGCCCGAGACTTATTGCATAAATCTAGGCAGAAGGTTGAATCAGTACGATTTTTGGCCAGATCTGAACAGCCGAATCAAGGAGATTAAAAAACGGGATGCCGACACTCGAGTCAACGCTATTTTTGTCAGAATTGGGAATACGGATATGCCTCCTGAAATAAGAGGGACTTTCGATAGATTTGAAAAAAGACTCCTAACAATATATGATAAGAAAAATATTTTAAGAGAATACACTATCTTTATTTGTTATAATTTCAAGGGTCTTCAGACCTTAATCCCTGAAAAATATTGAGGATTAGATGAACATATCCGTAGTAATCCCGCTATATAATGAAGAGGAAAATGTCGAGGCGCTTCACAAGAGGCTAAAGGAGGTGCTTGACAACATAGAACTGGATTATGAAATCCTCTATGTAGATGACGGCAGTCAGGATAAAACCCTCGACTATCTGGAGGAGATACAGAAAAACGACAGCAATGTGGTTATCCTGAGCCTTAGGAGAAATTTCGGGCAGACTGCCGCCTTTGCTGCTGGATTTGATCTATCCAGGGGCGACATCGTTGTTACTATGGACGGAGACCTTCAAAACGACCCTGCCGACATCCCAAGACTGATAGAAGCCCTGAAAGGGTATGACTTAGTGAGCGGTTGGAGGAAAAAAAGAAAAGATCCTTTTTTTTCAAGGAGGCTTCCCTCGATCATTGCCAACTGGCTCATAAGCAAGGTAACAGGCGTCAGGCTTCATGACTACGGCTGTTCTCTTAAAGCTTACAAAAGGGAAATAATTAAGAACCTTAGGCTTTATGGAGAGATGCATAGGTTCATACCTGCTCTCGCAAGCTGGTATGGCGTCAGAATCAATGAAATAGAGACCACGCATCATCCAAGGCTGAGGGGAAAGTCGAAATACGGGATATCAAGAACAATCAAGGTATTGCTCGATCTTCTGACCATCAAGTTCCTGCAGAACTTCTCTACAAAACCCATGCAGTTTTTCGGCCCTATAGGGATGTTCTTCAGTGTTTCCGGGACTGCCATATGCACATATCTCACACTCGAAAAATTCATCAATGCGGTTGACATAGGAAACAGGCCTCTGTTGCTTCTCGGGGTATTGTTGCTTATTATCGGGATACAGTTTATAGGAATGGGGCTTCTCGGGGAAATGATAATAAGGGTCTACCATGAAAGCCAGAAAAAACCTATCTATACAATTAAGAAAATATTTGGCTCCGGCAGATAAAAAACTCAAAAATATTCTTATTTTTATTTTTAAGTTCTCCGTCAGCGCCGGCATGCTCTATCTGTTGATTTCAAAGATAGGCGGAGAGACTATAATTGGATATATAAGACTGATAAATCCTCTGGCATTTGTTTCAGCAACAGGGCTCTATATTTTTTCAATATACATTTCATCATTGAGATGGGCGCTTCTTATAAATCGAAAAATCTCTATCAGCAAACTTTTTTCGTTGTATATGATAGGTTCATTTTTTAATACCTGCCTGCCCGGAATAATCGGAGGAGATGCGGTAAAGGCTTATTATTTAAGCAGAGAGTTGAACAAACTCCCTCAAGAACGCCCTAATAATGTGAATGAGAACCCGGTTCATCTTAATCCTCAAAGCAATGTAACCGCAATAGCATCGGTCTTTATGGACAGATATATCGGGTTCTGTGCCCTTATGATTATCGGAATAATTGCATTTCCATTCGGGCTTAAGTATCTTGAAAGGTCGTCACAAGATGAACTGTTTATCTGGATGATGCCCGGGATTTTTTCTTTCTTTATTTTTACAAGTTTTATTATCTTCCGGTACAGGATAGGAGCGGGGGTCAGATTTCTCTCGGTGGTTTATGAATATCTGGATATGTATAGGGCTAAAAGAGACATTATAATAAAAGGTCTGATATACTCGTTTATTGTGCAGATTTCCGGAATACTCTCAATTTTCATCCTGTCAACAGGAATGTCTTTCAAAGTTCCTTTATTGCCTCTTTTAATCTTTGTGCCTTTAATTATCGTAATTTCGTTGATTCCCATATCGATATCGGGCATAGGAGTGAGGGAATTTGCTTTTGTTGTCTTCTTGGGCTCTGCCGGCGTTCCTTCGGGTGTTTCTATAGCGCTCTCCCTTAGCTGGTTTTTTTCAATTGCAGCGGCAAGCATCTTGGGATTAGTTTTATATTTGCTTTATAAAAATTCAGGCTCATAACTCAAAAAAGCCCTGATTTTAACTGTCTAAGCCGTTAAAGATTATTCGCCACCACTGCCCTATCTTAACAGGTGAACATTGCCCATTATTACCCTTTTTAATCCTTCTTTTTGTGCGGCTTTCAAGCAACTCCATGCGAGGTTCTTTGTAGTAAACGGCATATCTGTCATATAAAAATGGGGATAGAAGGCAAGCAGGCTGTAAGGTATTTCAGGGTCTATGCTCGCAATAAATCCTGCTATACCGCTGATTTCCTCCTCGTCTATGTATCCTGGAACAATAAGAGTGCTTGCTATAAGAAGAGGCGGGGTCTGCCTCGGTTTGATTTTTTGTCCTGCTCTATAAAAATTCTCAAAAGTCCATTGTTTACTCACCCCGGTAAGAACCTTATGGAGGTTGTCATCCCACGCTTTTAAATCGAACTTGATACATCCACCTGAGTTTAAGGACAGCTCAAGCATCTCATCAAGAAACCCTTTATGCATCGAGCCGTTCGTCTCCCAGCATATCCTTAGTATCCTGCCTTTATTTTGCTCAATGGCAATCTTTGATGCTTTAATCGCAAAAGGGATTTGTGGAGTTGGATCGCCGCCAAAGTAGCATATGCAGGATGTCCATTCATCTATATCTGATATGAGTTTTTGTATAGATGCCTTATGCTGCTTGTGAGTTTCATTTCTAAACTGCCAGTTTTGACAATAGAGGCAATTAAATGTGCAGGCACGAAAGAATACGGCGAGATTAAAATATCCAAATTCAGAACCCTTTGAATAGGCATATTTGGGAAATCCCGCCCCAGTTCCACCCGGACATACCCAATCCCCCACACAGTTTGTTGGCAGAGAGTCATGATACCATGAAAGCCTCCCTTTCTCGGGAGAGACCCCTGTAAGCGTTCCTCCTTGATTTTTTCTTAGTCCGCAATAACCTATCTTTTCATGAGAAATTCTGCATTGATTTATACAAATATTGCACTGGAGCCCCGCGGGGTCTTTTGGAGGCTCTATTGGAAGCCCAAAGGCGTTCCTGCTTCGCAAGTGAGCATCCCTTGCAATGGAAAGGGCTGATTCAGGCTTCTCCCTTATGCATTTGAGGCATACGGCTATTTCTTTAGAGATATAAATTGATTCGTGATTACAAAGTTTGCACTGAGCCATATTTAAAAATGAGGATATCTTTTTATATAACCCTTTGATTTTTTATCTCCTAACATTAACATGGAAACTGCAATTAAATTTTTGTTTAGCAGGCATAAATACCCTTAAACAATTTGTAGCAACATATTTTAACATGTTATCATTGTATTCATATATTTACAAAAGGGGGTAAAATATCCATGTATCAGTTTATTAGTCTCGCAGCATTGCTATTTTTTGCTCTCTCATGTCTGGCGCCTAACCAAGCCACCGCAAAAATAGTAAAAATAGATGGTTCAAGCACTGTGTATCCTATAACAGAAGCCGTTGCAGAAGAGTTTCAGAAAGCAAAAAGGGGATCTATAAGAGTCACTGTGGGCATTTCAGGCACTGGCGGCGGGTTTAAAAAATTCTGTAGAGGAGAAATAGATATCACCAATGCATCCAGACCTATTATTAAAAAGGAGTTGGATGCCTGCGAAAAAAATGGAGTTCAATTTATAGAACTTCCAATAGCATACGATGCTCTCGCTATCGTTGTTAATCCTCAGAACACCTGGGTGAAAAGCATCACGATTTCTGAACTCAAAAAGATGTGGGAACCAAAAGCTCGCGGCAACATTAAAAAATGGAATCAGGTCAAGCCGCAGTGGCCAGATTTCCCGCTTAACCTTTATGGTCCCGGCGCCGATTCAGGAACCTTTGATTACTTTACGGAGACAGTAGTCGGAGAGATTAAGTCTTTAAGGGCTGACTTCACAGCAAGCGAGGATGACAATGTCCTTGTGCAGGGAATCAGCAGAGATAAAAATGGTCTTGGGTATATAGGATTAGCATATTATGAAGAAAACAAGACAAAACTGAAACTTATACCCGTTGATTCAGGAAAAGGCGCCATTCTGCCGTCTGATGAGACCGTCATGAACAGCACTTACTCGCCTTTATCAAGACCGCTTTTTATCTATATAAGTTTAAAATCAGCTACAAACAAACCCGAAATAAAAGAGTTCGCTGACTTTTTTATCAAAAATGCCCCAGTTCTGACTAAAAAAACAAAATTCATCCCATTGCCCAAAAATCTCTACGACCAAGTTCAATCCAGATTCTCAAAACTAAAAACTGGAAGCCTGTTTAAGGGGGAGGTAAGCATAGGACGCAAGATTGAAGATTTAATGAAGATCGAGGGCAAATAAAAATGGTGGAGCTGAACGGGATCGAACCGTCGACCTCTTGAATGCCATTCAAGCGCTCTCCCAACTGAGCTACAGCCCCAATACCATATAAAATAACACATTTTACTTTTAAATTGTCAACCAATATATGCACTGGAGTTTCCTGAGTTTTTACCCGAAGCCAAAGCATAGCTGGAAGTCATCGGTA
>JBBIIV010000010.1:0-30071 GCA_037446295.1 Nitrospirota bacterium | reverse complement strand
AATAATCTCCCTTCTTCAGTTAGAGAAATATACAGCAGCAAGTTAAGGGCGAGTCGCAAGTTAAAGCAAAAGGAGAGGAAACTATGCTTAGCATGACGGAATTAAAAGAGATGTCCAGTTATAATGGAAAGGGGGCTTATTTTGTCAGTCTTTATTTAAATGTTGACCCTGTTTTCAACAAAAAAGGCGACTATATTGTCCACCTCAAGAATATGCTGAAAGGCTCGGCAGAATCACTTGATAAGTCGATATACAAACGAGTGAAGGATGACCTTGAAAAAATTGAACATCATATCCTTACAAACAAAAGGACATTTAAAAGAGGATTAGCGATTTTCAGCTCGAAGGAGGCAAGATTATGGAAGGAATACAATCTTGGCGTGCCCTTGAAAAACGATTTAATAGTTGATAAGTCTGTTTATATAAAACCCCTCATGGATATACTTGACAATTATCAGAGATATGGCGTCTTGCTCGTAGGAAAGGATACTGCGAGGATTTTTATTATTCACATTGGCGAAATCGTTGAATATGGGGAGGTGCAAACACCAGATATACCCGGCAAACACAAAAAGGGCGCATGGTTTGGGCTTGCGCAGAATCATTATGAAAGACATATAAATTTTCATATCGGCATTCATTTAAAGGAAGTCGTTGAAAAACTTGACACCTTTTTAAACAAGGAATATGTAGGCAGGTTGATATTGGGGGGGGCTGAGGAAGCTGTCTCGATGGTTAAGGCTATGCTCCATAAGACCGTTGCAGATAAGATTATAGGGAATGTTAAGATTGAGATGTTTGCAAAGAGCGATGAGGTGCTTAATAAAGTCGAGCCTATTCTGGCTGCCTATGAAAAGACCAAAGAAGACGAGACTGTCAAAACGCTTATAGTTAAAGCCATGAAAAATGAATTGGCGGTATTAGGCATGGAAAATGTCCTTAATGCAATACAGGAAAAAAGGGTTATGAAACTCGTTTTAGCATCTTCCTACAGACAAAAAGGTTTTAACTGCAAATCATGCGGATTTCTGATACCCCAATTAATCAATGCTTGCCCTTATTGCAAAGGAGGCTTTGAGGAAGTTGATTACATGGTCGATTTGGCTGTGCAGAGGTCGATTCAGCAGGGAGCTTTGATCGAGGTTGTTGAGGAAAATCAGGAGTTGCTGAGGTCAGGCGGGATAGGCGCTTTTTTAAGATTCTAAGTTATAAACATGCAACTTTTTGCCGCCCAGACATTCGGGTTGCAGCATCAGGGTAAGCTCGCCTATGTTTAAGGGCGGCATAGCCTATTGTGTTTGTATCATGTTTTAATGTCCCTATCCTTATCAATCGCGTTATTCATTAACCCGGAAACTGCGATTGAATTTTGTTTAACAGGCATAAATACCTTCAAACATTTTATAATATCAAAGCATCAAATGACACTCTGACACCTAACACTTTAATTTAATTGGGATTGCAGTATTACATGACTACGGGTGTTTTAGGACAACGAGTTTTCGGGCATCTATGCCTGCTCTTTAGAAACAAAATGCATTTTTTGAGTTAAGAGGTTCAGAATGAGTAAATAGCTGAAAGGGCTGTCACAGTGCCTATGATTTTATATGCATCAGCTTTTCTCCCTGAGTTTTTCTTCTTCCTCCTGTTCTGTTTTGCAGGCAATGCACATATCTGTGACCGGCCTCGCCTCAAGTCTTTTTATATCTATCTCTTCTCCGCAGCTTTCACAGATTCCAAATGCATTATTTTCGATCTTCTCAATTGCTTTATCAATCTTCTTGAGTAGTTTTCTTTCCCTCTCCTTGAGCTTAAGCAAAAAATTTCTGTCAATCTCGACCGATGCCTGATCCCCGAGCTCGGAAAGGACATTCGCACTTGGAAGGGAGTTGATAGCAATACCCGCATCAGTAAGAAGTTTTTCCCTTTGTAAAAATAATTGCTTCTTGATTTCCTGAAATCTCAATTCCCTCTCTGATATAACCTTTTTTTCCTTGCCTTTTGCTTTCATTTTTGAGCCTCTGTAAAGAAAAAGATTTGCCGGTTATTTTCTTACATCAGGGCATCAGACAGGCTTTTCACGGGTCGTTATGCGCCTTTTTTGAGATAACCGTATATTCAGCTATGTTTACCATGCTGAAGCCTTTTGTAAAGAAAACCTCAATTTATTAAAGCATTAACTTAACAGAAACCTTACAATGTAGTCAATCTCTCAGCCAGCAGGTAAAGTATAAAGAGGGGCTAAATTAAAGAATAAATACGCCTGTTCCCCTCTTAAATTATTTTTTAAAAGGAGGAGAACAGGCGTAAAGTAGGGGCTTTAGTTTCAGTCAAATAATGAAGATAAAATCAATCTGGTTGACCTTATCTTTTCATATTCACAAGTTCTGCCATTAAATCATCCACAGTCGAAACCATCCTTGAATTTGCCTGAAAACCTCTTTGAGCCGAGATCATTTTTATGAATTCCGCTGCAAGATCAACATTACTGATTTCTAATGTGTTAGAAAGAACCCTTCCAAGTCCTGATGTAGTAGGATTTCCAACAATCGGCTGGCCTGATGAGTATGTTTCGGCAAAAAGATTTTTACCCATTTTTAAAAGCTCCGTGGGGGCTACAAATCTCGCAAGCGCCAATTGCCCTAAAACCCTTGTCTGCCCATTGGTGAAAACACCAGTTATAATGCCATCTTCAGATACTATGACGGTTTTTAAAGAGCCGGGGGGGTAACCGTCCTGACTTATAGTAAGAACCGAAAATGGCGATGCAAATTGTGTGGTGCCGTCCAATCCAGTGCCGGGTGGCGTTTCGCCTGTTCCTGTGCCAAAATTAAATGTTATTGGCTGAGGAGTGGTAACCGATGCCCCAAAATCGAAGTCTATAGCTGTTCCACTGTTATCGTCAATCAAAGCCCCATTTTCATCAAAGGTAAGGTCTTGAGTTCCAGCCTCGACATATATATTAGGGTCCGTTGGATCGGGATTCCTATGAACATAATGAACTGTCCACGCATTGTCGCCTGTTTTAACAAAGTAAAGGTTTACAGTATGGGCACCTCCTTGGGAATCATAAACCGTAATGGTAGTGGAAGAGTTGAAATTTGCAGGGTCATCGTTATTGCCATCTCCGTTACCATCAAGGGTGAACGGGTTGGCAGGCACAACGGCAGTTGCATCCAGATTAACTGCTATTGTGGCATTAACAGTCATGTTTGGAGGGCTTTGCGTGACTCCAAGCTGCAAGTCGGTAACCGCCCCAGTAATAGTTCCCGAGGCATCTGCAGCATATCCCTGCAAATACAATCCTTCAGGATTGACAATATAACCATCCTTATTTAATGAAAACTGCCCTGCCCTTGTGTAGAATCTTGCGCCACTGTTCTCTCTTACAATGAAAAAACCTTCCCCATCAATCGCCATATCCAGAACGCTCTCTGATGTCTGAAACGAGCCTTGTGAAAAAAGGGCGGAGACCTTGCTCAGCAAAACGCCTCTTCCTATTTGCGATGAGCCGCCTGCAAGGGTCTGACTGAGTATATCCCCAAACGATACTCGACTTCCCTTAAAACCTACGGTATTCATATTTGCGATATTGTCGCCGATTACTGTCAGGGCTGTTCCGTTTGAGGTTATTCCGCTTACTGCAGTATATAATGATGTAATCATTTCAAGACCTCCTTAGCATATTTCCAGAATTTCATTTAGTTTCAACTTTATCTTTCCATCAATCACTATATAAGTTACATTATTCTCGAAAGTGATGCCGGTTACCTGCCCTTTGGATACCGTTGTTGCCTCTACGGGTTTGCCGCCTGTATCCACTGCCTCAATTTTGAAGTTATAGCTGCCCTCGGGCATCTTATTACCGCTTGAATCCTTCCCGTCCCATATATAATTATGGTCGCCTGCATTTTGCTGCCCCGACTCAATCTTTTTTATCAGCTTCCCAGAAGAATCGTATATAGAAATATTGACCTTAGATGCATTTGCAGAGAGTTTATAGCTGATTTCGCCTTTATCTTTAAGATTTACCTGGTTGCCTGAAAACTTGACATTCTTGCCGATAAGATTAAGCGTAAGTGTGTTTTGAATAGAATTTTGAAAAAGAAGTAAGTCGCTCATTTGCTTAACCATGTTATTAAGGGCTTCAAGCGAACTAAGCTGTGCAAGCTGTGATGTAAACTCGGCATTGTCCATAGGATTTAAAGGGTTTTGATATCGAAGCTGCATGGTCAGTAATTTGAGAAATTCCTCCTTTCCTAAAGTGTTGTTTTTAGAAGTATCCTTAACAGCGGCAGTATTTGAGGTCAACTGCGCAATTTCCATGTTTACTCCTCCTTTCAAACAAAAATGCTTATTAAACGGTGTTCGGCTGGATTGTTGATTAAATCCAGCTCCCCCGGACTGTTTTGGTTTTTTCGGGTAGATTCGCCTTGCTCCTGCTTTGAATCATCCCTTTTGTGACCTAAAGAAATTGAGAACTTGCCAATATCTAGCCCCTCCCTCAAAAGACTGCTTAAGATTGCGCTGATATTGTTATCAAGGAAATTTTTACCGGCGCTTTCTGATGCAAATATCTGGGCGTTAATAACCCCTCTTTCAAGGGTAAGTTCAATATCCAGCATCCCAATTCCATCGGGCTCGATACTGAGCTTAAGATATTTCTCGTGAGAGTTTAAGATCATTAGCTTTTCCACCCCGGCATTCGGGGCATCAAGTCGGACTATCTGCTGTGCAGGCATAGAGACTTCCTCTATGACAGCTTTATTAACAACGGAAGAAAAAGCCTGTCCGGAGCTTGCTGGAAAGTGTTCACTTATTGTAACCCTGCTATTTTGCCCTTGATAATTAGATTCTTTTTGATCTGAATGCCCATTTGGCAGATCAGATAGTGTCTTTGCATGAATGGTTGTTAGCGTTTCTTTTGCGGTTAAATCGCTATCCTTTGTGTTTAATGCATTAACCTCTTTATTTGAAGAACCTACGATATCTTGTTTTAGAATTGGCATTTTTGCGTCATCAGTCAATCCATTTGCTTTTTTGGCATCTGACATTGTCTCTGCTATGTTTTCAAAGGAATGAATGGAGCGGCTTCCTCCTGGCGCTTTTGCATTCTCAGAAGCTTTTGTTTCAACACCGCTTTCCGAATTTAAAACAGTCCGTACGTCTGAACGGAGTTCAAGGAATGATTTTTGGATTAAATTCTTGATGTCTTTTGAAACCCCGCTATCAGAAAGTTCTTTGGCGTCTTTACTTTGCATGGCTGCTGCCTCAGCCTTTATTTCGATGTTTTGAGCATCATGGATGAATAAGTCTGTTTCTTTTGTATCAGCATTTTGAAGAAAATCATCCAAAAAACCGTTTATACCTTCAATTTTACCCAATAATTTCATAGCCTCAGCAATAGCTGCAGCAAGGTAATCTGACGCTTTAACAACATCGATATCCTCCTTCAAATCCTCAATTAACTGGGCAGCTTCTGTAATAGAAGTTTTCAACAAGCCATCATTAATATCTGCCCACCCAGTCATTCCTTTAATAAGCTGGGGACTTATCTTCTCGTTAATTAGTTTTGTGAGAATAGCCTTAAAATCTTCTTCGATGATATTTTCAGAAAAAGCCCCTGGCTGATTTCCTGAAAGGGATTTAAATTCGGGTCTCAGGGCGCCAAGGTAATCTATAAGAGTAGGCATTTCCATGATAAAATCAAATGTCAATTAATGTGCCAGCCCTTTGTCTATAGATTAGTGGCTCGTCTAAATATTTTTTGATGTTAATATTTTGGGAGGAGAGATGCAATAATTTACGATTGAACCGCACTTAAAAAAGAAAGAAATCCTTTGAAAATAAAGAATTTGCTGAGAACAAAAGGAAACCGATAATACAACTAACAACATCACAGAAAAAAGGTGATGGCTAAATATGGGATCCGTTCTTTATTAAATCAAAGGTCAAGGAGGTGGGAAATATTTCACCTGATGGGAAATTTTTTCTCTATTGTGCTTAAGCTCTGTGTTATATTAACGGCTTTTTGGGTATCCATTAATGCCATTATAGCAGCAGCTTTTTTGTATTTCATCTTTGAAATTATCTTAACAGCCAGTTCCTCGTCTATAGCTGACAGTTTTGCTGCTGCGTCTTCAGGGGGCATAGCCTCGTAAGTTTTAATAATATGGTCAAAGTTTTGTTCTTTAACCTGCTCGATCTTTTTCAAGACGCTTTCAATTTGAGCGAGTATCTTTATATATTTCTCTGTGCGCTCATCTACATCCCTTCTAAGGGCTTCGATCCTTTTTTCTTCCTGTCTGAGCTGATTCTCTTTTTCTTTTAGTTCCATTTGTTTTTTTTCCACTGCTTTGAACAATTCATCCTGTGCATATGATACAGAATTAAAGATAAAAGCCGAAATAAATAATGAATATACCAATGCTGTAAATATGATAGAAAAAAACTTCTTAGCGTTTCTATTACTTTTGGCAAAAGGCTCGTTAAAGTCCATGGTTTTCATTATCTTGTTTTCCTATAGAGAAAGTTGAGATCCGACTCCTTTTGCTCCTTTTTATCAGACTCTTTGATATCTTCTTTAACAATTTTGTTATGGATTATCTCCACCATTTTCTTTTCCCTATGAGCGCTTATAACCTTGTCTTTTTTCTTTTCAACATCAATCGCTTTTTTCGATATCACATCCTTTTGTTTTTCAGACTGTTTGTTCATTTGAAGAAGATAGTCGTAGTACATCTCAAGCTCATAAATGTTGATTAAGCCGTCTTGATGAATCTTTTTGTAATCGGCGAAGGTTTTCTGGAGCTTTTTTTCAATAAAATTTAGTTTGTCTTTTTCTGCTTGGAGAGACTCCATGCTTTTTTTGAGTTCTGCTTCACAAATGTCTTTTGTAAACTGTTTTAATTCTAATATCCTTGATATTCTTTTGTTTGTCATTTCTAAAACTCTCCCACCGCTATTAACAAGACATTAACCCTGAAACTGCCATTGAAATTTTGCTTAGCAGGCATAAATACTCTCAACCCCTTTGTATTCAACTAAATTATCTAAATGCAATGCGGCAATTTGCGTACTCTGTGCTGCATAAAAATATTTAAGCAAAAATTGCGGCATTGCATGTCTGAGGTATTTCAGGACAAAGGGTTTTGGGACATTTATGCCTGCTCTTTTGAAACGAAATGCATTTTTTGGGTTAATCTCCTGCCTCTCATCCAAAAATTGCAAAATAAACTTGTGCAGGTTAGTCGAATAACAGATATAACCCTTGAACGCTGTCTGTCAAATCCCGCTTTTCATCAATCCCCTGTCTTATAAATGATTTAAGTTTGTCTATCTTTTTAATCGCGTAATCAACCTTATGATTTGCGCCTTCTTTATAAGCGCCCAGATTAATCATATCCTCAAATTTCTTGTAAAGGGCGAAGGTCTCAACAAATTTTGATGAATACTCCATATGATTAGGTTCCACAACATCAGGCATTACCCTGCTTATGCTTTGCAATATATCAATGGAAGGATAAAGATTTTCCATCGCAAGATCCCTTGACAATACTATATGCCCGTCAAGTATAGCCCTCACTGCATCAGCAACCGGTTCGGACAAATCATCGCCCTCCACAAGAACGGTATATATTCCAGTTATGCTTCCTTTTTCTTCTGAAGTGCCGACCCTCTCAAGTAGCTTCGGCAAAAATGTAAACACAGAAGGGGTGTAACCCCTTGCAGTTGGAGGTTCTCCTATCGCTAAGCCAATCTCTCTCTGAGCCTGCGCAATCCTCGTGATAGAATCCATAAGAAGGAGCACATCATTTCCCATATCCCTGAAATATTCAGCAATCGCTGTAGCCACAAGAGAAGCCCTTATCTTTGAAAGAGGTGGTTGATCGGATGTTGCGACAACTATCACGGATTTGTCCATGCCTTCTTTCCCCAAATCCTTTTCAATAAACTCTCTGACCTCGCGCCCCCTTTCTCCTATTAAGGCAATAACATTCATTGATGCCACTGTATACCGGGCTATCATTCCCAACAAAACACTTTTCCCCACTCCTGAACCAGCCATAATCCCTAATCTTTGTCCTTTGCCGCAAGTCAACAGTCCGTTTATAGCTCTTATGCCTAAATCAAGTGGTTCATTAATGCGCTTTCTTTTTAAAAGATGCGGCTTTGTAGAGTAAATTGGATAATTACCACCCTCTATTTCTCCCTTGCCATCAATAGGTTCACCTTTATCATTTAGGACCCTGCCGATAATATTACGGGCAACTTTTACAAATGCCCTTTTACCGCACGAGAAAACCAAGCTGCCCGGCTTCACGCCTGTAAGGTCGCCAATGCCCATTAACATGACCTTTCCATCCCTGAAACCAACAACCTCCGCATCAATAATGGAATCATCTGAATAAATTTTGCAGGATTCACCAATGCTTGTTCTGAGTCCAGTTGCCTTAATAATTATACCGGTAAGCTCGGTAACCCTTCCGTATACTCGCAAAGAGTCAACTTTTTGAGCGGTATGTATATATGGTGTAAGATCAATCTGCTGCAAGTTTTACTCCAATATCTCCAAAAAAATTTCTAAAAATTTCCTCTAAATCTGTATTAACAGTTTCCTCGGCTCCTATCACTTCAGCTCCATAAAGAGGAGCTTTTGGGTCTATCTCAAATGTTATATCAGGATATATGCTTAATAATTGAGGTTTGTTTTTTAAAAATAGTTCATTAAGGGATGGGTGGATCCTGATAATTGCCTGCCCTGTCTTCTGCAATCTTGTCAATGCCTCCTTAACGATATCCGTTATGATATCAGGGTTTGTTGAGAGTTCTCTAATTATGATTCTTCGGGCAATCGTGAAGGTGAGCTCAATAACCTGTTTCTCCAATTCTTTTAATTCTTTTTGCCGCAGTTGCGACAAATCAGCTATCGCTTTTTCGAGTCTTTGAATCAGCAAAAGAGCATTTTGCTGTCCTATCTCAAATCCTGCCGTTTGTCCGACATTGAACCCCTTTTCATAAGCTTCTCGTTCTATTTCCTCAAGCCGATTGCTTCCAGATACTTCATTTCTCTCATCGTGCAAATAATTTTTTTTAGCAACATCGGCATGAAAGGCATCAAGAGATTGCATCTTATAAGGGACTGCTTGATTATCATATCGGAATTTTCTAAACAAGTTCCTCGCCTCCTTTTTTCCCAATTATAATTTTGCCCTCCATCTCGAGTTTCCTAACAGTATTGACAATGCTTAACTGCGCCTTCTCCACATCCGATAACCTGACAGGTCCTCTTGTCTGCATATCCTCCTTGAGTATTAATGCAGCCCTCTGAGACATGTTGGAAAAAATCTTCGCCTTTAATTCCTCAGATGCTGTCTTAAGAGCAACACTTAATTCTTCTGATGATATTTCCTTGAGGATGGTTTGTATTCCCCTGTTGTCAATTGTGATAATATCTTCAAATACAAACATTAACTGCCTGATTGAATCGGCTAAATCGCTATTCTGCTCCTCGATTCGCTCAAGCACAGTCTTTTCAGTTGCCTTGTCGCACAAATTCAATATCTCGGCTACGGATTTAATACCGCCCAGTCTTTTTCCTTTCCCTTTGGTCAGATCAAGTTGTCCTTTTAATGCTGACTTTAACTCATCAAGGGCGCCTTCTGAGATGCGTCCCGTGGTAGCTATCCTCATGACCACATCACTCTTGATATGTTCGGGCAGGGCAGCTAAAACCTCTGCTGCCTGCAACGGCTCAAGCAGGCATATTATGAGAGAAATGGTCTGGGGGTGTTCAGCGGAGAGGAAACTGACAAGGGTCTTTGAGTCAACCCATTTAAGTTCCTCAAGGGGGCTTTCCTTGGAAGCAATCTCGAATATCTTTGCTGCCCCATCTTCGCCGAGCCCCTTTGATAAAACTCGCTTGATATAATCTTCCCCTCCAAGATTTAACTTCCCGCTTGAGACATTCTGCGAGACTTCTTTTATAAGCTCATCTACCACATCTGCAGGGACTGTCGTTGTTTTTGTCATTTGAGAGGTTATTTTGCCGATCTGCTTGACATCGAGTGTTTTCAATATTTCAGCAGCGACATCCTCTCCTACAATATTAAGGAATATAGCTGTCTTTTCGTATCCGTCGAGTTTGCTACTTTTCATTTAACCACGCCTTTATGAGGGTTGCAGCCTCTTTTGGATTGTCCTTTGCCCACTCTGAAATCATATCCTTGGGTCCCTTGCCAGGGAGTTCTTTTAACTTTTCTCTTTCTAACTCAGCTGGAGAGTAAGCTGGCAAAGCCTGTTTTTCAGAGGGCTTTGAGGTTGTTGCTATTTTCATCAAAGGTTTAATAACAAAGAGAAAAAACAATATTAATGCGATAACAGGAAGGAGATATTTGGCAGCCTCCATCACGATAGGTATAATCTCCCTTTTAGCGGGCGGCATTTCTTCAGCAGGGACAGACTCAAAGGGCATGTTAACAACCTTTATCTCATCCCCCCTGTCCGGTGTAAACCCAATAGCTCTTTTTACCATTTCTTCATATTGTTTAATATCTTCCTCTGTTCGAGCTGTATATTTCAATTCTTTAGAACCTTCAGATGCAGCATAGCTTCCATCAACCAGAACAGCGGCAGAAAGCCTTTTAATCTCTCCTGGTGTTATGACATGATGGGTGACTGTTTTTGATATCTCGTAATTAATAGTTTCATTTTTTTTATCAGTCTGCCCCTTTAGCGCTGCAGAGGCAGGCGGAGTCTTGCCGGGCAGATTTGATGTTACGCCTGGAGCGCCGCCGGTAGTCCCTGTCGAGGACTTTTCTGAGCTTTTTTGTTCGCTTCTTGGCACCTGTCCATCCGGGTCATATTTTTCCTCGGTCTTTTCCATTCTCGTCAGATTAAGATTTACAGCGACCTTTGCCCTCACTTTATTCTTTCCTACCACAGGTTCGAGCATACTTACTATTCTATTTTCGAGATCTTTCTCGATCATTTGCTGTCTTTCTATTTGAACATTGGTCATCCCGCCCGTTCCATCGGCAATAGAGGTAAGAAGCTCGCCCTTGCTATCAACAACCGTTACGGCATTTGGGTCAAGACCTTCAATGCTGCTTGCTACAAGATGCACTATGCCGTCAACTTGCCCTTTTGATAATCTTTTGCCGGGTTTGAGCTTTACGAATACTGAAGCCTTTGGTTTTTCAGCGGTTCTCACGAAAACAGATTTTTCAGGCACAGCCAGATGAACTCTACATTGCTCGATCTCGGGCAACGCCCTGATCGTTCTTGAGAGTTCTCCCTGTAAAGCCCTTCTATAATTGAGTTTTTGCACAAAATCAGTGGTTGACAAATCCGTCTTGTCGAAAAGCTCAAAACCTACGCCGCCTCCTTGTGGTAGCCCCTGGCTCGCAAGCTGAAGACGCAAGTCATGGACATGTTCAGCTGGCACTTTTATAACATTGCCTTCAATCTTGTGTGAAATCTTTAGGTCCTTCATCTTCTGGACTATCAATCCTGCATCTTCATCAGACAGGTTAGAAAAAAGCACTTGGTATGAAGGCGTCTGAATCAAGGTTATAGCAACTATTAGGGCAGCCAGAGCAAGGGTAATCCCCCCTAAAAATATGAGTTTCCTCGAAAAGGAAAGCCCCTTTGACCAGTCGCTTATATTTTTAAGAGAAGCCATTATACCTGCATCCTCATTACTTCATCGTAAGCGTTTAGTAATTTGTTTCTCACTTCCACCATTAATTGAAAAGACATATCAGCCTTTTCCATCATGATAATTGCATGGGCAATGTCTCCCCCTGATGCAAGCTCTTTCACAGCGTTATCAGCGTTCTTTTGAGCTTCTGACATCATCGCCATGGCCTCCTGTAGAAGCGTGTTAAAGCCAGCTGTCTGATTAGTTTTATTGCCGCTTAAATTTATCGGCATCTGCCCAGCGCCGTTTTGCATTATTTTTATTTCAGACATTACTGCCTCCCGATCTCGAGTGTTTTAATAAACATTGATTTAGTTATATTAAAAGTTGAAACAGATGCCTCATATGCCCTGTAAGACATCATCATGTTAACCATTTCTTCTATGACATTTATATTAGGCATCTCAACATATCCATCCTTTCCAGCGTCTGGGTGAGAAGGGTCATGAACGAGCTTGAAAGACTCGTCAGACTCAAAGATATCAGTTATTTTTACCCCTTCCAAAGAATTAGAAAGCGGTTCAAGGGCAACTGCCGAAAAAATAACTTCCTTTCTCCTGTATGGTCCGCCTTGCTCCGTCCTCGTTGAATTTACATTTGCCATATTTGAAGCTATCACATTCATTCTTTGCCTCTGCGCCCACAGGGCAGATGCACTTATTTTTAAAGCTGCAAAAGCATCCATCCCTACCTCCTTAATGCGCTTTTAAACATCTTTATTTTTGAAGATAGCATATTAGCGCCTGCCTGATACAAAAGCCCGTTCTCGGTCATTTTTGCCACCTCCATATCCAGTTCAACATTGTTCTCATCAAGCCATGGCTGGTTTTCCTCGATCCTGGGTTCTTTGGAAACAGTAGATGCGGCATCGCTAATGTGCTTGGCATTTGTGACTTTTAGGGCTATAACCTCCTCATCAAGATGCATCTTAAACTTGATATCTTTCGCCCTATAAAAAGGGGTATCAACATTGGCAATGTTGGATGCTATCACCCCATGTCTTGCATTAGTAAGATATAACAACGCTTCTAAAACCTTGAACCCATCGCTCATACAAAGGTCTCCTTTTTATAGCATGATTGCAAACAATTATTGTGCCAGTTGTGGATATTCAAGTCCGTATTCATGAAGTTTGTTTCTTATTGTTCTGACGCTTACGCCCAAAATCTTTGCGGCTTTTGTCTTATTTCCGCCAACGCCGTTTAATGTCTGTAAAATAAGCTCTTTTTCGACATCTTTAAGTTTACCGCTTGCAGTTTTTTTATTGTTTGTATCTTCAAGCAAAAGGTCGTTTTCCCCTATTTTACTTTCCTTGCACATAAATACTGCTCTCTGAACAATGTTTTCAAGTTCTCTGACATTCCCGCGCCATTGATGCATTTTAAGAATCTCCATCGCTTCAGTCGTAAATCCCCCGATATTTTTTCCGAATGAGGCTGAAAAAATTTCAGAGAAATGCGACGCAAGAACCGGTATATCCTCAGGCCTTTCCCTTAGGGGTGGAAGCTTTAAAGGAAATACATTTAGCCTATAGTATAGGTCTTCTCTGAAACGCCCTTCCATGCATTGTTTGTGCAAATCCTTGTTTGTGGTGGCTATTACCCGTGCATCAACAGGAATGGGTTTTTTACCTCCTACTCTATCAATTTCCTTTTCTTGCAGTACCCTTAGAAGCTTTGATTGAAGAATAACAGACATCTCGCCTATCTCGTCCAGCAGGATGGTCCCACTGTTTGCGGCCTCGAACTTGCCCTGTTTTTTTTCGATAGCTCCGGTGAAAGCCCCCTTTTCATAACCAAAAAGCTCCGATTCCAGCAGGTTATCAGGTATCGCAGCACAATTAACCGCGATAAAAGGACTATTTTTTCTGTTGCTATTTGCATGGATGTATCTTGCTACAACCTCTTTGCCTGTCCCGCTTTCTCCATATATCAGCACAGTTATATCGCTCATAGCAAGGTTTTCAGCCAATTTAAGTATATCTTGCATATTAGAATTTACCGTGATTATTTGTTTTCGACAAGCTTGTTTATGAATAATGCCATCAATAACCTTTTTAAGGGTTTCAAGAGAGAAAGGTTTTATTAAATAATCAACTGCCCCTTCCTTCATGGCATGAACGGCATTTTCTACAGTGCCAAAGGCTGTTATAATCAAAATAGGCATCCTGCAGGAAACCCTCCGCACCTCCTTAAGTAGTTCTAATCCATTCATAGCGGGCATTTTCATGTCGGTGATGATCATTGAGAAATTCATTCTCTGTAGTTTTTCAAGGGCGTCTTTACCATTTTCAGATAAAACCGCCTCATATCCAAGCCTACTGATAGCCTCAGTAAGCGCAAGTCTCATCTGACGGTCATCATCCACTATGAGTATTTGTTGAGTATGTTTATCAGACATTTTTTAAAATTTTATTGCCCTTGCTTATTTTTAAAATAAAGACTGAAACAACTTCCCTCGCCATGTTTGCTAAAAACCTTTATATATCCATCATGCAGCTGCATTATTCGAGCGGAAATAGATAATCCGAGCCCCGTTCCCGTATCTTTCGTAGTAAAGAACGGATCAAATATCCTCTCGAGATTTTCATTTTGAATTCCGATACCATTATCTCTGATATTAACTATAATAAAATCGCCCTCCTCCCTGACTGCAATCTCGATCAATTGGTTGTAGCCTTCGTAAGGTTTTGACTGGAGAGCATTTATCAAGAGATTTAGGAACACCTGTTTGAGAAGTTCCTCATCGCCTTTTATCTGGCAGTTAACGCAGGATTTTTCTATTTTTGCGCCTGAAGATTTAATCATAGGCAGTATCATTTGAATACAGTTGTCAATCACCTTATCGAGTTCAACATGCTTTATGGCAGGCTTTTTGGGACTGGAAGCAAAAATGGACATGTTATTTAAAATAGAGTTAAGATTGCTTATGCTCTCTGAGATGCCGTCAGCCAATACTTGATGAGCTGGAATGTTCAATTCATTGGAGAGGATTGAAGCGTATAACTCTATGCTGCAGAGGGGATTTCTGATTTCATGCACAATCTTTGCAGCCATTTCACCCATAGATATAAGCCTCTGATTTCTTTCACTTTGGATTTCAAGTTCTCTTAACCGTGTTATATCTCGTATTAATATAACCCTTCCTCTAACAGAGCCTTCTTGGTCAACCACCGAGGAATTTGAAACAATTACATTATATTTATTGCCATTGACCGTCAAAAAAGTATCAGGGCCATCTTCAGTCATACTAAATCCAATATCGTTATAATGCATACCCTTGACTTTTGCAGGATTTATCTTCAGTTTTTTTTCGGCGGCTTTATTAAACATAATTACCTTTTGGCTGCTGTCCAGAACTATAATCATCTCGTCAATGTTATAAAGCACGGCATTTAAGAAATTATTTGACTTTTCAAGTTCGGAAAGTGCTCTATTAAGCTGAATATTTTTCTTCTCAAGTTCAGATGTCAAGAAATCTATCTTTTTCTGGAGTTGTTCATAATACGACTCAATACTCTTGGATGCGGTTGAGAAACTCTGAAAAGCGTCTTTTAAAAGAGATATATTCATTAGAAAAGCCTTTTTATCCTTTCTTCAAGATTGTTTTCTCTTTGTATTGCCTCTGCAAGGCGATTTGACTTCTTTTCTTGAAGTGGAAGATTTTTCATGACTAACGCAACCTCTTGTTTACTTGAGAGAGTAGTAATTCTGTAAATACACCACTCAAGATCTTTATTGGTCAATTCCTTATCTTTTTCATGAAGCGCTATTGCCGCCTTATAGTATTTTAGGGCATCCTGTCCCTTCCCGAGTTGATAAAATGCTTCGGCAAGATGGAGATTAGACTTTGCCGTACTTCCAATCTTCTTAAGGGCGTTTTCAAGAAAGTTGGCAAGATTTTGATGGTTTTTTATGGTCGGTGGTATTTGCGATGAAATATTGACAACTAATGATACATCTTCATCTTTTAATTCATTTATCTGCGCAATCTCAGAGAGGGCTTTTCCCATGTCTCCCCTCAAGTAAAAAAGCCTCCCCATAATTCTTCTTGAATGATCATCGGCTCCTGAGATTTTTACATTTTGGAAGTATCTGGTAGAAGCTGCCATATCTCCCATTTCTGCATAAAATTCAGCCAGCAGTAAATTACCTTGCATTTTTGCATCGCCTGAGCCGTACTTTGCCAACCATTTGCAAACCTCAAAATAATGCTTGCCTGCGGGTTGCAGTCCCCTGACAATTGTGGCTATAAAATCAGCCCTTGATGGTTCTAACATCCATTGTCCAACGGTTTTCCAGAGTTTAATGAATTCTTGATTGTTTCTATTTTTTGCTTCAACTAGCAGCGATTCAAATTCGTTCAAGGCTTTTTTATTAGGTATTTTTCTAAAGACAAGCTCTCTAAGAACAGACACAGCTCCATTAGAGTCGCCCTCGCTTTTTAGAATACTGGCAAGCCTTAAAAGCCCTTCATCATAAACTGCGCCATATGGATATATATCCTTTAAAATCATAAGTTTTGATTTAGCATCTTTAGGTTTGCTTGTTTTTAGATACACATCTGACATGTGTAGAAGGGCTTTTTGTTTTATTATCCTTTCGGGCGATTGGGCAGCTATCTCTAAATACTTAAGCGCTGAATCCATTAGCCCTTCGTCAAGTGCTATAAGTCCGGACGATAAATCTGCCCTATATTTCCAAGGATAGTCCTTGACTAAAGCAAGATATATCTTCGCAAAGGAAAATTTATTTGCCAACCTGAAGTTTTCACCGATATTGTATAATGTCAACTGAGATTTTTCGTATCCTTTATCCCTGTTTATCAAGTCCATATATATCTCATGCGCCTCAGCAACCCTACCCATGGCTTGAAGGGCGTCAGCCTTCCCGTAAAGAGCCCTGAAGGAATTGCCCCCTTTCTGATAAGCTGCAAAGGAATCATTCAGCCGGTTGATGTTGTATAAAGCCTCTGCATATCCGAGTTGAGCGTCTTCCTTAAGTTTTGAATGCTGAAAGTGTGAAAGAAAAATCCTGAAACAAACAGCAGCCTCATCGTAGTATTTGTTGTTTAAATAAGCCTCAGCCCTTTCAAAAAGAATTCGCTCTTTCTCGTTCTGGTCTCCTGAATATATGTAAGCTAAGCGATAATGTTCAATAGACTCATTAATTTTTCCTAATTGAGAATATGCCTTTGCATAGGCGTAATGGTAGGAATGCCATGAAGCCTTGCCGGGGGAAAACTCAGAAAGCGTCTTAATTGCCTCAAAAGCTTTCTGTGCTTCAATTAGTTCAAGGGCTTTTTTGACAGGCGCACTGAAGGAATCTTTATTCATCGGCTCCGCAATAACAGGCATAAAAAGGTTGCAAAACAGGCATAAAATCGCAAAGATTTTCATGTTCCTGATATTTGCAACAAATATGCCATTCAAAAAACATTGAATAAGAAGGGGAAGATATGTCCAAGTGTCATTAAAATGACATCTGAAATCGGGGCTATTGCGAACTCAAAAACCGCAGTTGAAAAAGAACTGCTTTTCATTTGGCAGTTATCAGGTCCATGAAAATGGGCATTCAGAACTCTTTGAAATACTATATTCTCGCATGAGTTGGAATAATGGATAAAAAAGAGTTTTTAGAACAGACTGAATTATTAGGGTGGATATGAATTAATCTATTTGCTCAAAAGCAGCTTTTTATATGTGCAAGCGCTTAACTCAAAAAAATGTGAGATGATATTATTCTGATTTTTTATCTAACCCCATTTTTTTCATCTTCTCAATTAGGGTAGTTCTATTCAGCCCAAGTAGTATAGCCGCCCTGCTCTTGACCCCGCCTGACTTCGTAAGGGCATCGGTTATTAGTTTTTTTTCCATACTTGTAATAATTTCGTTGAAATCGCAGCTATTTCCCGGAATGGCTATATACATGTCTGAATTTTGCATGGGCAGGAATTGTGCACTTTTTGAGCTTTGGATTGCCTGCACATCAAGGAACTTTTCCGGCAAGTCGGCTTCTGTGATAATTTCGTTATTTGTCAGTATTGAAAGCCTCTCTATCAGATTCTCAAGCTCCCTGACATTTCCGTTCCAATTATACCTCATAAGACACTGTATAGCACTAGAAGAGAATCTGAAAGGGGTTCTTTTCCTTTTTTTGCAAAAATGCCGAATAAAGTGTTCAAGCAAAAGCGGAATATCTTCTGTCCTGTCCCTGAGAGGAGGTAGATGAAGAGGTATTACATTTAATCTATAAAAAAGGTCTTCCCTAAAAAATCCTTCTCTTACTGCTTTTTCCAGGTTTTTATTTGTAGCGGCAATTATTCTGACATCCACTTTGATGGTTTTATGCCCCCCGACCCTTTCAAACTCCTTTTGCTGGATAACCCTCAAAAGTTTTGACTGGAGCGAAAGGTCTAATTCTCCAATCTCATCCATGAAAAGGGTACCCAGATTTGCAAGCTCGAAACGTCCTATCCTTGTATGAATTGCTCCAGTAAAGGAACCCTTTTCATGCCCAAAAGTCTCAGATTCAAGAAGGTCTTTGGGTATGGCAGCGCAGTTAAGCGGAACAAACGGGTAATTCGAACGAGTGCTGTTATAGTGGATCGTTCGGGCGATAAGTTCTTTGCCTGTCCCGCTTTCGCCTGTAATCAGAACTGTGCTGTCAGTGTCGGCGATTTTTTCAATCATCTCATATACTGCGTGCATTTGCATCGAATCGCCTATAAGCCCTTCAAAAGCGTATTTCTTTTTGAGCTGCTTTTTCATCAAGGTGTTCTCGATTTGTAGTTTGGAAATTTTGAGCGACCTTTTGATGATTATTGCTAGCTCATTAAGATTAAAGGGTTTGGTAATATAATCAAATGCGCCAAGCCTCATGGCTTCCACAGCCGTCTGAATAGTCCCAAATGCCGTCATTATTATAAAAGGGGAATTGATTTTAAGAGAGACAGCCTCTTTCAATAGTTCGGTGCCGCTCATATTGGGCATAACGAGGTCAGTCAAAATAATGTCAAAGTGCTCTTTTTTAAGAATTGCAATGGCTTCATGTCCATCGGATGTCGTGACGACATCATACCCTTCTTTTGTTAGGAAAGTCTCGAGCATTTCCCTTATAATTAAATCGTCATCGATAGCGAGTATCTTTGGCATGTTTAAAGGATATCAGATATCTAAATTCATGTCAATAGATTGACAAGCCCGAAAGATAGAGATAGAATCACTTTTTAATAACAACAGAGGGTAACCCATTAAAGAGTGACCGGCGGAGCGGCAAGCTGACGCTAATAAAAGAAATAAGTGCAATAGCAATGAGGAGATCCTTTGACCCAGGGAATGCATTTTGTTTCAAAAGAGCAGGCATAGATGCCAGAAAACCCTTTGTCCTGAAACACCTCGGACATGCAATGCTGCAATCCCTGCTTAAATATTTTTATGAGCACGGACTACGCAAATTGCGGCATTGCATTTAAACCGGAGTTCCGCCCAATCAAAATATATAATCCATTCCTTTTTTATAAAAAATATTCGAAAATCTTTTTAGGAGACATTTAAGATTGTTTTTGTTGATTCTCATGTGTCATCTGATGAGATTAAGGTAGCTCATCGGCTGGCTTGAGAGAAGTTATCCGAGCCTTTACTAAAGGCTGTTTCTGCTGGCATAATGCCCCCATCTGAAGGGTGAACATAACCTGTTTTATAATAAAAAATAAACGCTGATGCGATCATGACAAGATTAATATATGCCTGTATAATTGTGAAGACTAACTGGTAAAGGGGCGCAAGAATCGATCCAATAAATGGGATCAGTACAATGGGGGTGCCTAATAAAAACACAATAAAGATTGCCATGGTGGAGGCTATAAGTATTAAGCTGTAAAAACCAAGTGAGGAAGGATGTCTGTAAAGATATTTGAAGGTCTCCTTGAATGCACTTAAAGGGCTGAGTTTATTGAAAACAATATGTGCGACACCGTAAACCGTAAGAGAAAGTATGATAACTATCAGAAAAATTCCAGTTATAAAAATTATAGCTGAAAAAAAGATGCCAAGAAAAAGTGCGAGCACTGCCTCCTGACTCTTAGCTATCTCCACTATTGATGATATTCCCCCGCCGAGAATGCCGAGGAAAAAAGCAAAAACCATAAGAATTATGCCTACGAGAGCTGAAAAACCAAAAATCGGGATAAATAATTTCCTGCCTTCGCCAAAAAAAATCTTTGAAGTATATTTCTCTGCCTCATTTTTTATAATCTTTCCTATGGTTCCTACGCTCCCTGCAACTGTAAAAAGCCATATCCCAAAAATAAGCGTAAAGTAAAAAAGTAGGCTCGTAATTATTACGATCGCCATAGCAAAGTATTTCTTTAACAGCCCAACGGAACTTCTTATGACCTCCATCAGGTCTTTGAGCCTTAATATCTCTGTCAAATCGAGTCCAAACATTACAAAGGCAATCGAAATAGGTATGCCTACTATAAGAAAGAAACTTATAAAACTTAAAATAGCTGATAGAAGATGAATAATGACTAATTGCCATGAGTGATTGACCGTTGAAACACCTTCTTTTATGATGTCAATATAATTCATTCCCCAACCTGTCCGATAACACAAATTCCAGAGTTATCCGCCATGCTTAGAAACTGTTCCTTGTTGATTATTATGCTTTTATAAGCCTCAAGGACTAGAACCCCTGCCTTAACTTTTATTATGGCTTTAAGCGTGTCAATACCTGCAACTGGCACATCAAGCCTCATGTCCTGCTGCGGCTTGCTAACCTTTACTATTACAGCCCCTTCCCCTGCCCAACTGCCGCCCCTTAAAATGGCTTCATCAGTTCCCTCGATTGCCTCCACAGCCATAACAGAACAAGATTTTACTACCACGGTCTGTCCTATATCAAGCCTTCCGATCTCTTTGGCTATCTTCCACCCGTACTTTATATCCTTTTCTTCATCCCTTGAAGGTTGTCTCTTTGTCAGCAAACCTTCGGGGGTTAAAAGATGGGGGCTGAAGCTTGCAACATCAATAACATTCATCCCTTCTTTTTCAATTTCACTGGTTAAAGCCCTTAAGATAACATCATCACCTTTATTTTTTAGAGACAAAAGTACTTTTACAGCTCTCAAGTCTGGGGTAATCTTTGATTTTAAAAGAATTACCTTAGGAACTTTGCCAGCCATAAGAATTGAGTTAACATCATTATCCCTAAAGGTTTTTAACATCACACCAAGTTGTCCAGGGTTTACCCATTTTATAACATCGGAAAGGCTGTTCATTTCCGAAGAAGCAAGTCCTTCCACGGCAACCGTAACAACCCTGTAACCGCGTTTTTTTGCATCAACAGAGATGATTTCAGGAAGGCTCCCAGCACCAGCGATTATGCCTATCTGCATATACCCCTTTCAGATTTTCCTATAAAATCAATAATATACTCGATTTCTGGCACATCCGGGAAATTTCTTTGCAGCTTTTCAATAGCACTATTCAAGGTATTCTTCTCCCTGAAAAGTATCTTATAGGCTTTTTTAAGTATATTTATGGTTTCATCAGAAAAGCCCCGCCTCTTGAGTCCAATAGCATTAGGGCCGTATAACTTAGCCCTCTCTCCAGATGCTATCATATAAGGAACAACATCTTGAGCAACGCCGCTGAAGCCGCCAATCATACAGTAAGCGCCGATTCGGGCAAACTGATGAACAGCAACAAGTCCGCCTATAAAAGCAAAGTCCTCAACCTGCACATGACCGCCAAGCGTAGTGGCGTTTGCCATTATAATGGAGTTGCCAATCTTGCAATCATGGGCAATATGGGTATACGCCATCAAAAAGTTAGACTCTCCTATTTCAGTCAAGCCGTCTCCCTTTACCGAGCCTTTGTGTATCGTTACATTTTCCCGAATAATGTTGTTATTACCTATTCTTACACCTGTTTTTTCATTTTTGTATTTCAAGTCCTGAGGGGGAAGTCCTATTGATGTAAAAGGGTATATTGTGCAATTTTCACCAATGACGGTGTTGCCTTCAACTACAACATTGGAGAGGAGTTTTGCCCCCTTCATTATTGTTACTTCATCGCCTATTACACAGAAATGCCCAATAATAACATCTTCATAAATCACCGCCTTCTTGCTCACAAAAGCAGTAGGATGTATTTTCCCCAACATTCAGTCTCCTATAATTCCTTCTCTGACACCATAGCTGTAAACTCCGCCTCTGCCATTAAATTGTCACCAACAAAGGCGTTCCCTGAAAATCTCCAGACACTTCCCCTTACATGTAAAACCTTGACATCAAGAATCAACTGATCGCCTGGCACAACCGGTTTTCTGAATTTAACCTTCTCAATACTCAAGAAATATACGGTCTTCCCCTTAGCGCCTGATTTGGAAGCGAGTATCCCTCCCACTTGTGCCAGAGCCTCGACAAGAAGCACGCCAGGCATAATAGGATTGCCCGGGAAGTGCCCCATAAAAAAATTTTCATTAATAGTAACATTTTTAATGCCCACTGCCCTATTGCTTAATTCAAGTTCTATTATTCTATCAACCAGTAAAAATGGAAATCTATGCGGGAGTAACTCCATAATTTCTTTAATATCAATCATACCGCCTCCTAAGCTCATTAGCCGTATTGTCAAAAATCACTTTCCCTCTCCCCTTGTGGGAGAGGGTTTCTGTTATATTTCAATATGTCTTAAAACTCTCTTTCATAGAACTTTTGACATTACCTTTGAACAAACTCTAAATAGAGTCTGTTTAAAAATTGTATGAAAATCTTTCTGTCATTTCGAACAAAGTGAGAAATCTTAAAGATTTAAGATTCCTCCCTTCGGTCGGAATGACAAAATAGCGGGTTTATCGACTTTATAAACAGACTCTAAATAGTGTCTGTTTATAAAGTCGGTTTCTGTGTCATTCCTGCAAGCGAAGCGCGTCAGGAATCCTTCTGTAAAGCCAAAAGAAAGATTCCGGTCAAGCCGGAATGACAAAAAAATCTTAGTTTATAAACAGACTCTAAATAGTGTCTGTCCAATAAAAATATTGTATTATCAATACTTCAAGTTGTTTACAGGACACTACTGATATAATCTAAATAAAAACGGGCATTAGCTATTTTCAAAGATTTGAGGATAACTTACGCATTTGTTCAATTTTATCTTCAAGTTCCTCAACTTTTTTCTTCAATTCGGGCAGTTTATTGAAAATTGCTATAGACTTAAACCAGTCCTTATGTGCGATAGCAGGAGCTCCTGAATATACTCCGCGCAGGACTTTTCCCATTACCCCTGCCTTTGCTGCTATCATGGTTCCAGATTCAATGGATACATGGTCAGCTATCCCTACTTGTCCGCCCAGCATGACACCATTTCCAATCTCAGAACTGCCGCCCACGCCTGTTTGAGAAACAACAATGACATTCCTACCTACTGTAACATTATGCCCGATTTGAACAAGATTATCGATTTTTGTTCTTTCGCCAATTATAGTAGCTCCAGTTGTAGCGCGGTCAATAGTAGTATTTGCACCTATCTCAACATCGTCTTCTATTATTACTGTTCCAACCTGAGAAATCTTGTGATACATCCCGCCCTCATAGACAAATCCAAAGCCATCAGAGCCTATGACAGCGCCTGAATGAATAATCGCTCTTTTGCCTATTGTCACTCTATGATGAATAACAGCGTTTGGGTATATAACGCAATTATCACCAATAATTGTATTCTCCCCAATATAGACATTTGGATAAATAATACAGCCAGCGCCAATCCTTGCATCATCAGCTATAAAAACTAAAGGATAAACGGTCACATCTGCGCCTAAGGACGCCTTATCAGATATAAATGCAGAGCCGCTGATACCTTTGAAAGGACGAGATTCAGGATAAAAAACAGTTAGGAGTCTTGCAAAGCAATAAAGAGGGTTTTTAACAATTAACTGCGGCTTTTCAAGGTCGTCTATCTTTTTATTCAGCATTACGGCAGATGCCCTGCTTGTCCTCAAAGCCTTCAGCCATTTTGCCTCTGACAAAAAGGTGATGTCGCCTTCATTGGCGTCTAAAACCCCTGATACCCCGCTTATCTCCAGTTCGGGATTGCCTTCAACTTGTCCATTTAAAAGAGTTGCTATCTCTCCAAGTTTCATGAGTTGCTGTAATGAGTGCTTCCATTATTTTTTTGTTGGTTTAGCCTTTGTTTCTGTCTTCTTTCCGCTTGTCTTAAGTTCGTCAATTTTTTTGATAACCTTGTCAGTGATATCAAGATTGCTGCTGTAATAAAGAACGAGTCCATCTGCCTTTTCAAGCACCAGAGAGTAACCTCCTTCTTGGGCTATTTTGTTTATCAACTCTCTCGCATCCTTGAGTATCTCCGATGTTAATTCCGTTTCCTTTTTCTTCACCTCAGCCTGAGAATCGGAAACGAGTCTTTGATAATCCCTTGCAAGCCGTTCCAGTTCCTCCTCTTTTGCCTTTTTTGCATCAGCGGAAATAACAGCAGCTTGCTTCTCAAGGTCGGTCCTAAGTTTTTCAATACCCTTTCCCTTCTCATCTAACAAAGCTTGTTTAGTCCTGATAAGAGACTCAAGGTCTGTCTTAGCCTTCTTCCCTGCTACCGACTCATTAAGAAGTCTATATAAATCAACTACCGCTATCTTGGTCTTTCCCTCATCAACTGAAAAAACAGGTGAAATGTGTACTGATAGCGCAAGAACCATACTTGCAATCAAAACAATAAGTATTTTCTTCATTTACATCCTCCGTTCTTAAATAATGCCGCAAAAATGCAGCAAGTAATATTATGCCAGCCCAAGAGATAATTGCGCAATTTTATTAAAAGAAAGTTCCAAATGTGAACTCCACCTTGTTGGAAGGCTCGCCTGCGCGTTTATCTAAGTTAAAACCCCATTCAATCCTTATCGGGCCTATTGGCGAAATCCATCGTATGCCAGCTCCTGAGGTGTATCTAAGGTCGCTCCCAAAGGTCTCCCCTTTTTCATACGCCCTGCCTGCATCGAAAAAAACCACTCCTTTAAGTTTGTATTCAGGTATGATAGGGAAAATATATTCTGCATTTAAAATCAACTCTTTCTCGCCGCCTAAGGGCTCGTTATTTATGTCTTTGGGACCAGCATCGCCAAAATTAAGTCCGCGTACCGTGTATATACCGCCGACAAAATATCTTTCATAAAGAGGCAGGTTCTTCCCAAATAGCCCTGATCCATAGCCAATTCTGCCCCTGAGATGGATGGTTGTAACATCAAAAATCGGGAAATACCAGCCCGAATCAATCAATGCCTTTATAAAAGCGTTACTGCCGCCTAATCCAGCGAATGTCAAATGAATGGAATTCCTCGATCCCCTCATTGGGTCGATGTAGCTGTCCCTAGTGTCCCTTGCGATTGCAGGACTGATGCTGCTGGTAGTTCTTTTGCCTTCCTGTGATTTAACATAATTAGATGCATTCTCTTTCACATTAAAAATAGTAGCTCTCTCAAAGTTATATGCTATAGATTTATGCCAGTATTCCCAAAAGTTTTTGCCCAGAGAAAGCTCAAACCCTGAAGACTTTCTATCAAAATTGCCGTATTCCCTTTCAGTTTTATAAATGCTCGCCCCAAAAGACAAAGGTTTATCCATAAACCATGAATCTTTAAATGAAAATTCGTAAAAGGAGCTTTTACCGCCTATCTGCCCCCTCGCCTTTATATAGTACCCTCTCCCGAATAAATTTCCCTGTGTAAGGTCAATGATTCCGATGAATCCGTCAACAGAACTATAGCCACCTCCAAGACTTAAAAATCCAGTTGGCTTTTCCTTTACCTTTACATCAAGGTCAACTACCTTTTCCTCCATCTTAGGCTTGGGTAATATCTCAACTGTCTCAAAAAACTGCAAATTATTAAGCCTTTCATAACTTCTTTTAAGCGCTGATGCATTGAATACTTCTCCCTCATCGAGCCTTATTTCCCTTCTTATTACCTTGTCCCTGGTCTTAGTATTGCCAGATATATCTATCCTTCCTATGCTGTATTTATCACCTTCTGTGATTCTATAAACAACTCTTGCTGCTTTTCTTTCCTCGTCAGGAATAACATCAGGCGATATGACCACAAGGGCGTAACCATTGTCAGCGTAACGGTCTGTTATCGCAGAAATATCCTTTCTCAATCTTTCTTTGCTAAATGGTTTTTTTGGTGTGAGCTTCACAAGTTTTTTTAATTCGTCGATGGCAATGGCGGCATTCCCGGTGATTTCAACTGAAGATACATAAAACTGCTCCCCTTCAGAAACGGTTATGACAATATTCATCGCATCTTTGCCAACCAACTCAATAACCGGTTCTGCCACTGTTATTTTAAGATAGCCGTTATCATAATAAAGGTCTTTGATTCGTTCTATATCCCCCCTCATATCATCTTTTTTGTAATAACCGCCGCCTGTGATAAAGGAATATATTTTTCTCTCGTCAGTCTTTATTGCTTTTTTTATTTTCTTTGAGGATATAGCTTTATTTCCTTTTATTATTATTTGTTTAATCTTCACCTTATTGCCTTCGACTATCTGATAGGCGAGCAAGACCTCTTCTTCGTTTAGCTTTTTTACAACTGGGACGATAGTTGCATGGTAATAGCCTTCCCCTTCATAAAAAGTCTTCATTTTCAAGGCGTTATCGTTTATTAAAGTAACATCCGCTAAGGCTCCTGGGTTTATAGCTACGACCTCTCTTAACTTTGAATCATCAAAAGCTTTATTGCCCTGAAAATCCACTCTTACTATTGTCGGCTTTTCTTTTACAATATATGTTATCCTCAAGCCTCCCTCGAATGGCTCCATATCGACTCTGACATCGTCAAAATAGCCCATTTTATAAATCGCCTTGATATCTTCGGTGATTTTATCCTGAATTAACGGCTCTCCTATCTTTTGAGACATTCTTGCCTTCAAGGCGCCTTCTTCTATCCGTTTTAACCCTTTAATTTCAATAAGATTCACGAGAGGCTCTTGTGAACTTGCCACTACAGAAAAAACAAGAACGATTAGAAAAGCTAGACTTGTAGAAATAAGTTTTACTTTCATCTTTTATTACTCCTGTAGCAATAAAATTTTGAGTAGTATAACACATTATTACAGAAATGCGATGAGAACGTTGTCCGACCCGATCCAGAAGAATGACATCTTAAGTCATCCTGCCAACCTTGTATTTTCTATAGAAATTATCAGCACATCCCTTAATTTCATTATCTTGTGATACAATTGTATTTATAGCAACATCTTCCTTTTTTCTGATGTTTTGTTTTCGATAGCAATATACTGCCAGAAAAGGGGGGTTGTTATACTTTTACCCTATAACACTTGATATTTAAGACTCTATCCAATATTTTTTGATGCGAAAGTCGAGTATATAATTAAAAATGCAAACAAAAAATGGAGGTGGGAAGTGAAGGTTATTTTTCATGAGAGATTTCATGAGGTTTATACCCATGACCCTGCTTCTTCAGATGGCAGGATGAGGGCTATAACCCGTGCTTTAGAGGGTATTTACGAGTTTATCGAGCCTTTGCCAGCTTCTGATGAGGACCTTAAGCTTGTTCATAGTCCGCCCCATATCGGTTATGTCGCTCGCCAATCACATGTATATGAGATTGCTAAACTCGCTGCCGGCGCTGCTATTAAGGCAGGACGATTAGCATTCGATGTTGAACCGGCATTCGGGCTTATAAGGCCTCCCGGGCACCATGCAAGTCCTTCCTCCTGCTGGGGATTTTGCTATTTTAATAATATAGCCGTTGCTGTCAGAAGGCTGATCGCAGATGATAAAATTAAGTCTGCCTTTATCCTTGATTTTGATCTCCACTACGGTGATGGAACCGCAAATACCTTTGCAGGCACCGAGTCTGTTGATTATTACCACCCAAGAAGCGAACTCAGATTAGACTTTATAGATGACATCAAGAAAAAACTTGATAAGGCTAAAGACTATGATATTATCGCTGTCTCAGCTGGTTTTGATAGACATGAAGATGATTGGGGAGGGATGTTAACCACTGAGGATTATGAGAAGATAGGGGGTTTATTGAAAGAGTTTTCAATTGAAAAATGTAGGGGAAGGAGATTTGGCGTTCTTGAAGGCGGCTATAATCACCTTGTATTAGGCTTGAACGTGAGGAGTTTTTTAAGAGGTTTTTCCGATTAAGTAGTATAAATTAAGACAAACGAAACTATTAGCCAAACATATGACTGCCTATTAGAGTGATGCTAACAGACATTAAATAGCTCCTTCTCTGCTGCTTCTTTTCAATAGTAAAATGTGTTAGTATGAAATATAAATTCTCCCAATGGGAGCCGGAGATTACTATATTTTTTAATAAGTATACAGTGCATCTTCTGGGAATCTGGGACGATACATCTGGAAAAATCTATCTTGGAGCGGCCATTGAAGATAATAATAAGTGGTTTAATGCTATTGTAATTTTAACGCCTGAAGGCAAAGAACTAAAAAGAGTAAATCTCTTTGTCCAGAAGATGCCTCATGAAATCTATCATTCTATTCGGGTTTCTCCAGACGGTAATATCTTCCAGATAGCGTTAGATAAGGGGGTTGTCTTCATTAGAAGGTACGAAATCTTAGAATAAAAGAAAGGAGACCTAAAATGGATCTGGTAGGAAGAGCAAAAAGCATAATCTTAAAACCAGCTCAAACATGGGTAGAAATTAAAGACGAGCAAACCACAATCTCTGAACTTTATACCTCCTACGCAATGATTCTTGCTGCAATTCCTGCTATTGCTCAGATGATTGGTTTTGGTCTGATCGGACATTCTATGTTTGGAGTTCATTTCCAATGGGGAATAGGAAATGCCCTTGGCTATGCTATCTTATATTACATTTTATCTCTTGTAGGGATTTATGTGGTAGCTCTAATTACCGATGCACTTGCACCAAGCTTTGGTTCAAAGAAAAATATCCTCAATGCCTTTAAGGCAGTGGTTTATTCTATGACACCTAGTTGGGTTGGTGGAGTTTTTTTCATCATCCCTCAACTTTCTATTTTGGCAATTATTGCAGCACTATATGGAATCTACCTCTTCTATCTCGGACTTCCAGTTTTGATGGAAACACCGAAGGAGAAAACTGTTGGTTATGTGGTAGTCGTGATTGTTTTGACCTTTGTGGGTAACATCGTAATCGGAACCATCACTGGAGCAATTTTTTAAACGGCAACGATTTAAGAGGTCTACACTTATGCTAAGAGGCATGAATTTCTGCAACCGAATGGGCGAAGGAAATGAGGTGTGAAAAAATGGAAAGCACAAATAATTATTCAATTGAAAAAATAATTACAATTCTAATGATTACTTTCTTTTTTTGGTTTATTTCCCCTTTCTCGCAAGGCTGGGCTCGGGAAACGGATAAGCTCTCGGGGAAAAGCTAAAAATGACATATCTTATAGAGGCTGGAACGGCATTCCAGCTTATAATCACTGACGATCCTGCGGATGAACTTACTTCAAAAGGTGAGGTAAAATTCATCTCTTCTAATGTAGAATTTGGACAACCTTTTTACCTGGAAAAAGGTAAATCTGTTAAATAGGAAGTTTCTCCATCGGATATGGTTGAAAAGGTTATTATTGAGTTAAAAGAAGGTTCAATCTTTATTAACTCAGGGGGCAAATTAAAAAAGGAGTCCTCATCTGTTAAGCCCCAAACCCGACCAAAAACACCATTATTACCACAAGGTTCCTTTTCGGCCGAAATGGTTATGGACGTGAAAGGAAAGATAACGAGAAGTAAAATTTATCTTTTTGATCATCTATATCGCTTGGATAAAACTGAAGATGGTAAGAGAGAAAGTATGATTGTGGATCGAAAAACAGGCAAGGTCTGGCTATTGGATATGACTGACAAAGTATATGCTATGACCTCAATTCAAGATTTTGGGGTTCACCTTATGAATCCTTTTGATGCCCATTATTGGATGACCACCAAGTACGAGATAGCTGATAAAGGAGAGGAAAAGGTAGGAGAGCTTCTTTGTCAGAAAAAGGAGCTCAGAATGGGAAATATTGTAGTCCAGACTGCATGGATTTCAAAGAAATACCGATTTCCTGCAAAGCTCATCAACTACGACCATGGAAAACAGCATATGCTGTTAGAATTGAGAAACATAAAAGAAGAAAAGATAAATCCCAAGATATTTGAGGTTCCAAAAGATTTTCAGCTACTTAAGTTAAGAAGTTAAGCCTAAATCCAGCGATAAAAAGTGCCGCTCTGCATTTACCTGTCCTGAACTTGATTCAGGAATATGAAATCCAATTCCTTAATGATCTGGTTTCCCAATGGAGTTTACCCTTCACCTCGGTGCGGAGCGTGAA